>JAAOIK010000041.1 GCA_015163855.1 Pseudobdellovibrionaceae bacterium | reverse complement strand
TTAGGTAAGCAACACATTGTTTTAGTTCCTAAAATGGAATCTTCTTCTTTAGGAGAAGACCAAAAAGCGGAACAAGTGTTTGCTATTCATTTCAGTAAAGAAGCTAAAAATATGTTAAAAGACATTGGGATTGATGTTGCTATTTATGAAGCTAAGCATGGTGGTGCTAAAGGCATAAACACAGCTCAGTATGATAACAAATTAGGCGACGAATTTGGTCTAAATATCATATTAAGCAAGCAGCTGAACAAAAATCTTACCGCTTTCTTAGCATTAAGAAATGAAAAAGTGGGCGATAAGCGTAAAAACCAAATTACTGCTAGAGGGGTATATACTATTTCTCCTAACTTGCAAGTAAGTGGTCAGTATCAGATCAATGATTTTAAAGAGACTTCTGGTTTTAAATTTGGTTCTGAGTACAAATTGTCTCCAAGCTTAATGATTGGTTCTTCTTACCAAAGTAAAGAGGATAAAAAAGGAAGTGCGGATAAAGAAGCAGGAACAGAGTTCAAAGCTTACGGTGTTAAGAAAATGAGCGAAAACACATCTGTAGAAATCTACTGGTCTAGCAAAAAGCGTAACAGCTACAAAGGGCAGGTTACGAATCCTGGCTACGCTACCAACAACGCAAACCCCCCAACAATACTGGGTACAATACCTGAGAGAACAGAGAAGACTATTGGTATGCGATTTGATGTTAAGTTTTAATATTTACTATTAAAGTTTAAAGTCAAAACTAAGAAAGAGTCTCTATTATAGGGGCTCTTTCTTTTTTTTATTTTCAGGTTTTAGTGGATGGGATGGCAGGATTCGAACCTGCGAATGACAGAATCAAAATCTGTTGACTTACCACTTGTCGACATCCCAATATTTGACTGCATTTAGGTTAACAATAAGGTAGTGGTAAAATCAAGCTTATTTTAGATTAATTTTTTCTAATATAAAACCAATGCCATCTTCATAAGTTTTTATTTCGTAAATATTTTTCAGTTGCCTTTGTTTACCGCTTTTTTTTATTAAAATAACATAATTTAAACTCAGGCTAATGAGCTTTTGAATGCTGCTACTATTCCACTGCGGGGCTGCCATTTGTATAAGCATTTCTAACCGCCACAAAGCTTGATGAGCTTGATCGGCATGGAGGCTAGCCATACAGCCTTGATGCCCTGTAGAAAGCATCATTAAAAAATCTTTTGCTTCGTCAGAGCGAATTTCTCCTAAAATTAATCGGTCTGGCCTCATGCGCAAGCTTTGTTTTAGTAAATCGGTTTGACTATAATTGCTTAGCTGTTTTTGAGGATCATTGCGGGTTAATAGTTTTCCCGACAAAGCATTGGGAGAACTAATTTCATCAGTATCTTCTATACACAAAACTCTTTCTGTGTGTTCAACCTCTTGCAAAAGAGCATTTATTAAAGCGGTTTTTCCACTACTAGTAGGGCCAATAATTAAAAGGTTTTTTTTGGTTTTTACTAAATTTTGTAAATAGTCGCTTTCTTTTTTAGTGATACTACCTAGGTTTTTTAATTTTTTTAAAGTCCAATTTTCTTTGGCCTTTCTTCGTAAACTAATTAAAGTATTATTGTGTGCCAAAGGGGGTTGAATAATATGTAAGCGAAAATTTTTCCATTTACCATCAGAAAAAGGCTGTTCTAAATTAATTTGTTGCCCCGTTTCTAGCAACATTCTTTGAATAAACGATTGATAATTGTGTTCGGAAAAAAAAACATCTTGGTGTTTTATAATTTTTCCATCAAGTTCGTAATAAATTTCATTATAACCGTTACATAATATTTCTGTAATGCCTTCGTTACTTATTAAAGTGTGCAGAGGGCCATAAATTAAAAAATCCTGTAATAAACGCTCTTGCTCTTGCATGTTTAAGTCGCTTAAGTTTTTTTCTATTAACTGTTGCAACATTTTTTTATTATAAAGAGGGTTGTTAATATGATCTGTGCTGGCTAAATCGATGGACTGGTGTTGCCTTAAAAGATTTTCTAATTTTTTTGCAGCAGTAAGCAGGCAACCAGTTACCTTCAATGTGGGCATTGGCTTTTCTATAGGTAAAAAAGTAAGATTGGTATTGGGCATAATAGTATTACTTTAGGGTAGATTTAAAAAAAATAACTAACTCGGTTTTAGAATTTTTAAAATTCTTACTTTTAAACAAGTTTCCTAAAATAGGTAATTGACTAAGCCACGGCAAGCTGTCGCTATCATGACCTTGGTTATGTTTTAATAAACCAGACAAAGCAATATAGTGATTACTAGTGGTATTAATAACACTACTAATATGACTTTTTTTTATGGAAGGGATACCGTCTACAGTATTGGAGTTATCAATATCAGAAACCTCTATGCTTAAATGGTTTTCAATAATATTATTATAACCTCTATAAGCTTTAATTTTTAATGCAATTCCATAATGTTTCCAACTAGTGTGTTGCCTTTTTAATCCGGTAGTTTTTATGGGAAACTCTCCTCCTGCTAAAAATTTTGCTTCTGCTCCGCTTTTTACTAATAAATTAGGTTGAGCTAAAATTTGTCCTTGCCCCGAACTTTGCAACATTTTTAAGGCTAAGGGAAGGGAGTCTTTAGTGGCAAAAGCCGGCAAAAGTTGTGCTTGTATGGAGTTGCTCCACTGAAGCCCAATTTGTTTTTGAAAATTTTTATTAACCTCTGCGATTAAAACTTGAATTTGTATATTGGGTTCTAAATTTAAAGCCAAAGGGGTGAAAGCAATAGCTAGTCCCCATTTTTTAAAAATAGTATTCCACTGTTTTAAATATTTTTTGGTTTTTTTAGGAGCAAGCAGTTTAGGGTAAGGGTTTAATTGTATATTAGGGCAAGGTATAAAATCATTTTTACACAATTGTTTTAAGTGGGCTGTTATTTTTTTATGAAGGTCAAAATCGATGCGTGCTTGAAATTGATAACTGCTATTAGAGGTTAAATTAGCAATGGCTAGCCAATCACTAAGCCGATGTAGGCTTCCTGTAATATAAATTTGGCCATTTACTATTTGTACTTTTGGCCCCCAAAAATCTTTAATGGTCATTTTAATGCGTTGATAATAGTTATAATCACTAATGCTTACTACATTAAATATCCATTTTTTATTTTTTATTTGAAGGTAACTGGTCCCTTTCTTCTTTCCTGTAATTTTTAAAAATGTAGTAAAATCTTGCACGCGAATATACTTTCCCCCTTGCACACTAATTTGTGTGGTTTTAGGAGTTTTTATAGTAAAAGAGTGATTAGTGGCAATAATAATTTTTTTGGTAAAAGAAAGCGGTTTTGCATAAGCCAAAGAGTTGGGCATAAATAAAAAAAAATTTATTATTAATAAAGAAGTAAAATTTTTCATAAAAGAACAAAGGCAAAAAATAAGCCACAAAAACGAGAGATTTAGGCTTAGGTTAAAAAAATATTTCCGTAAATTTTCCGATACAGAAATTTTTTAAAAAATTTACCAAAAACTTACTTGCTTATAAATAAAAAGAAACCGTGGTAGAGGTATTAGAGTTAGTAAATTGTAGTTTAGACCCATGAACCTTTAACAAAGCCTGACAAAGGCTTAACCCCAAGCCAAAGCCTTGGCTGTGGTTCATACTATACTCATTTAAAACAAAGGGCTTTAATATATTTTCTATAACATTATCGGGAATCTTCCCCCCTGCATTAGCAATAGAAAATTGCACAGAGCCTAAATTTTTATCTTTTACAGAACTTACATGCAGCAAAATTTCACTATTTTCGGGGCCAAATTTTATGGCATTGTGTAAAAGGTGATCTAAAATTTGTTGTATGATTTTTATATCCACATGAATTGCTTGGTCACAAATTTTTAAATCTAAACTTTGATTTTTCTTTTTTAGCTTTTCTTGTAATTTTTCTAAAGGATTTTTTAGCAAAGCAGGAATATTAGTTTTATTTTTATTTAATGGTAGTTGACCTGTTTCTGCAGCTATAAAATTTAAACTTTCTGTAATTAATTTTTTTAATATACTTGTGCCAGCTTCTATATAGTTTACATATTTTTCTTGTTCTGTATTTAGCTTAGATACTTTTAATAAGGATATAAAATTAATAATATTAGTAAGAGGTGTTTTTAACTCATGATTAATAAGCATCATAAATTGTGTTTTTGCTTTGTCTAAGTCTTGTAAGTTAGTATAGGCTTGGCTTAGTTCTAAATCTTTTTGTTCAATAGTTATTTTTGCTTCAAATTGTTTTAAGGCTTTGTAAATTAAATTTTGTAATTCTGCGGTAGAGTAGTCTGGCTTTAAATAATGATAAATATACCCATGGTTAATGGCCTCAATTAAAGTGGTTTTTTCTGCGTTAGGTTGTGTTATTAAAATACGAATGCTGTCAGAAAGGTGTGTGGTTTTTATTTGTTTAAATACTTCGATACCTGTGGTGGTTTTTAAATCCATTTGACTGATAATTAATGAAAAGCTTGTGTTTTTAATTAGACTTAAGGCTTCTTTGTCAGACGAAGTGGTGCACACCTCAAAATCATTTGATAAAAGTTTTTTCATTTTTACTCTAGACGAAGCGCTAGGGTCTATATAAAGAATTTTATAACTCTTATTAAGAGGACTATAGGGGGAGTAGTTTTGTTTCTTCACTAATTAATTTATCGGCTCTATTTGTAATTATTTTGCTCAAAAAAATGGAAAAATTGTAAAAAATTGTCTAATACATAAGCAAAAGTCTAGTTTTGTTTATGTATTATTAGGCCTTACCGATAGGTTTAATAAGAAAGGCTATTTTTATAGGATATTTTTTTGTATTCTATTTAAAAGCCATAATAAAATGGCTAATGGAACAGTCGTTAATGGCTATAGTAGGCTAGCTTATTATAGTTCAAACAAGGGAAACATTATGAAGCAAGTATTCTGTTTTATGAAATTTATCAATATAAGTATATTAATATTTAGCATGAGCCTTTTGGGCGTGCCTGCTTATGCCACTTCTTATTATAGTGGATCTTCTACTTATGGAACGGGTATGCAGCCAGCAAGAAAAGCTTGTACAGAAAAAAGAATTATTAAAGACAGTCGATCGGTTATTAAAAAAAATCTGTCTAAGCAATATAAAGCGAAAGCAAAAGTTTTAAGCAAGGTAAAAAAACGCTTAAAGGGTTATTTAGATGCAGAAGCTTTACGCGAAATTATACAAGAAAAAATAGATCCAGGACACTTTAACCCCGCTTTATGTAATGTCGGTGTAAAAAAAGAGCTAGAAAATATTAATGCTAAACTTAAATCTGTAGAAAAAAATATTGCACAAACAAAAAAAGATTTAGCTCAAGCTAAGCAAAGCGCAGAAAACCCTGCTAAAACTGTAAAATCAATTACCGATTTAGAAGCAAAAATAAAAACGGCACGGGCTAACTTAAAAAAGGCGAGAAACGAGCCGATAGAAAAAGATCAGTCTTCAACGAAAACAAAATTTTTAAATAAAATTAAAGCAACGAAGGTAAAAGTTCTTAAAAAAATAGTTAGTGCATTAAAAGGCCAGCTTAAAACTTTTACTTTAGATGAAACTGCTATCCAAGCAAAACTAGAGGTACAAAAGCAGTCACGCAAACAAGCTAAGAAACGGAAGCAACAACTTTTTCAACGCACAAAAAGTATTTCAGAAAAACCACCTAGCCAAGCTATATGTGATGCTCAAACTGCAGAATCTTGTTATGCATCGGCATCAGAAGAGGGCTTTAATGACGAACTAAAATCTGGCGATAATAGTTCTGAAGACAGTGGGTGGGTATCGGGTTCATGGTTGTGCGATGAAGACAGCTATGATCAAGATGATATGTGTTATTCGCAAAACCGTGTTGATGCAAAAACTTCATCGGCTACGACGAGTAATGCTTGTACCGCTCCTAAAAAAGGAGTGGCTTATTTATGTTCTAACACCGCTTTATGGGGCAACAAAATTGCTAACGCAAAAAGTGTAGGTAAAAAAGCAGCAGCAGTAAAAGAATGTTCTAAATTATTAGCGCAACTGGATCACTTATCTGATGAAGTTACTGACTTAGAAGCCTTTCACAGAAGTGTGAAAAATGCAGACAATATTGAAGAATTAACCGGTGCTGTAGAGGCACATTGCGAAGATTGTTCCGTAGCGGCTGCCTCTGGAGGTGTAACACCCAGGGTTATTTACTATAGTCCAAGGGGGCAGGCTCAAGTACAAAAAAAACAAACCTCTCCTTGGTTACAAATAGGAGCTGGACTTTTAGGAGCATGGGGCGGTGCCAAGTTATTTAGTGCACTGGGAGACAAATCGGCTCAATATGCCACAGACAGTAATGAAGCTTTAGGCTACGAAACTGATGCGGGGCTTTTATCTCGGCAATCTAGTTTATTAGGAATACAAGGAGCCTTGATGGGCTATGGCATGGTAAACTCTGCCTTTTCTAATGCTGGTAGTCGTTCTTCTTCTGGCGGTTATGGTGCTAGAAACTCTGGATATTATTATCGCAACTATTATACTCCGGGAGCTTATGGAACCTTAGCAGGAAGTTCTCGTTACTCGGGTTCTTATGGTTGTGCGCAATCTATTGGTGGATTTCAAATTCAACCTGGTGGAAATTTTTTCTCTAATGGTGGGCCTGGTTCTAATGTTTATGGACAGCCTGTAGTTGGGGGGCCTTTTGGTTACCCTGCTCAAGTGTTTGGTCCTTCGGGAGGTTCTCCATTTCAAATGGGTGTGAATCCTTATGGTCAAATGATGTTAGGAGGAGCGGGGCTTGGTGGCCCAGGCTTCGGCGGCGGCGGATTTGGCGGTGGACCAGGATTTGGTGGCGGCGGTTTCGGCGGCGGTCCAGGATTTGGCGGCGGCGGATTTGGCGGCGGCCCAGGATTTGGTGGCGGCAGATTTGGCGGCCCAGGCGGCGGATTTGGTGGCGGCCCAGGATTTGGCGGTTTTCCAGGCGGCGGCTTCGGCGGTGGCCCAGGATTTGGTAATGGATTTGGTAATGGATTTGGCGGTGGACCAGGATTTGGTGGCCCAGGATTTGGCGGCGGCCCAGGGTTTGGCGGTTTTCCAGGCGGCGGCTTCGGCGGTGGCCCAGGATTTGGCGGCGGACTTGGTAACGGTTTCGGCGGCGGCCCAGGATTTGGCGGCGGACTTGGTAACGGCTTTGGCGGTGGACCAGGATTTGGCGGCGGATTTGGTAACGGCTTTGGCGGTGGACCAGGATTTGGTGGCGGACTTGGCAATGGATTTGGTGGACCAGGATTTGGCGGTTTTCCAGGCGGTGGCTTCGGCGGCGGCCCAGGATTTGGCGGCGGACTTGGTAATGGATTTGGCGGCGGCCCAGGATTTGGTGGCGGACTTGGTAACGGCTTCGGCGGTGGCCCAGGATTTGGCGGCAGACTTGGTAACGGTTTCGGCGGCGGCGGTTTCGGCGGTGGACGCCCAGGTTTCGGCGGCGGCGCTGGTTTTAATACAGGCGGTGCTAACTTAGCTCAACAATATCAATTACAATTAGCTCAACAGTATCAGCAAAATGTTAATTCATGGATTCAACAACAACAAAGCATTAACAGACAAAAACAAGACAGAGGCCAACAGATCTCTGGAGTGCAACAACAAATTTATCAATTGCAGTTACAGATGCAACAAATTGCCACAGCACCTTACAATACAGGTAATAGTAATTATGTTTCTGGCGGCGGTATCGGTGGCGGCATTAGCGTTGGCGGTGGCTATGGCGGTGGATATGGTGGTGGATTAACCATTGGCATTGGCGGTAACGGTGGCCGTAACTCTAGTGAGTGTGGAACTTATGCTAGTAATTTTCGAGCTTGTGACCAAGAAGTAAGAAACAAAGGCAACCGTGGTGACTTTGACAACAATAGCAACAAAGGAAGAAAAGGAAGAAACTCTCATCGAAGAAATCGTTAAATTTTAATCTGTAGCTTTGAAAAAAAAACAATCCCCCTTGGTTATTAAAGGGGTTTACGACAGTCATATTCATTTATTAGGAACTGGTTTACAGTGTAAAACTTTAAACCTTTTTCATCTAAAGTCTTCTAAAGAATTATTACAATTAAATATTAAAGATTCGCATTTTCGAGGTGAAGTTTTATTTGGTTTTGGTTGGCAAGATCATTTATGGAACAAAACTTTATGGAAAGATAATAAAAACACTTTATGGGGAGAAGAGAATTGCTCGTACGCTAGTATTTTAGACCAATACTTTACTGAGTACCCCGTATTTTTTGTTAGCTCAGACGGGCATAGTGCTTGGTTAAATAGCCTTGCTTTAAAAAAATTTTCTTGCCCCTCTTTAGGAGGGCTATTGCAGGATAACTTAAAGGCTAGTGTACAAGATCAGTTACCACCTTATAGTGAAAAACAAATGAGCGAAGCTATAATTGCTGCGCAAAATATTTTTAACACCGCAGGTTTTACCCATGTAAGAGATATGTCTTGCGACCCTCATTATTGGAATAGTTTATTAAACCAAGACTCTTTGCTAAGTTTAAGAATTGAACAAAATATGGGAGCCGAAAACCCTCAGCATTTTTCTAAAGCTTTACAGCTAGCTATATTAGCTCGCAAAGAACGCTTATTAAATATTAAAGTTTGCGGAGTTAAGGTGTATTATGATGGTTCTTTAGGGGCTAATACGGCATTACTACAATCTGCGTATTTAAATCATAAAAAAGAATTAGCATCACCAAAAGCCTTAATAGAACCTACTGACTTAAAAGAAATGTTAAAACAATCATGGATGTCTAACTTAGATTTTTCGGTACATGTTATTGGCAATAAAGCCTCCCAAGAAGTACTAGACATTGCCGAAGCCGTTATTAAAGAATTTACCCAAAAAGGGCTACCTATTAAAAAGTTAAATTTAGAACATGTGCAGTTGTTAAGTAAAAACAGCTTAAAAATATTGGCTCGGCATAAAAATATTATTTGCCACCTGCAGCCTTGCCATTTTTTAAGTGATAAAGCTTGGTTAAAAAATCAGTTATCTAAAGAAACTTTAAAGGAGTTGTTTTTGTGGAAAGATTTAGAAGATCAAAAACAGTTATTTTATTTTGGAAGTGATAGCCCTGTAGAACCTCCTAATATATTTTTAAATAACAAGGCTTTAACAGAGGCTCAAACTTGGGGTATTTTAAATGTTAGTAAACCGTGGTTATACTATCACACGCATCCTGATAAAAAGTGGGTGGGTGAGTCTTACACAAAAATAGATGAGGAAAATAAAAAAATTTTAGAAGTATGTTTTAATGGCAAGATTATTGTAAAAAATTAATCATCAAAACCTTCTTTATGGGTTCTGGGTTTTTGAATAAATTGAGAAGCTATAAATACAGAGGCAATAGCGGCTACAGCCATTAAAAACCACATTTGTTTTTTTGTAGTCTTAAATTCTTCTTTTTTCTTTTTTAAAGGAGCTAAACTTTGTTTTAAAAATAAAGAAAGAGGTGTTTTAGTTTTGGCTTCGGTTTCGGCTTTGGCTTCGGTTTTAGTTTTGGCTTCGGCTTTGGTTTTGGTTACCGAGTTAGTTGCAAAGTTAGCCGCTAATTTTTGACTGTTTTTAATACAAGTGTTTGTAAAAAAAATGGAATACAAAGGCTTACTATAATTTTTAAAATTTTCACAAGTTCCAGTAACCAAAGGGATTGGTATAAAGTCTTTAGAAGAAAAAGAAACATAATTCATTACTGTGGAGTATATTGCACTTTTGTTTGATAAAAGACTTACTCGAAAGGGTTGCGAGGCGGTTATGGGTATTTTGATATTGGGATTAATAGTAAATACTTTGCCATTAATTATAATTTTTTCATATTTCTGTAGTTTTAAATAATCGGTAATATAAAACCAATTTGTATTTGCATATAATTTTTTATATTTTTTTAAAAAAGGAGGATCAAAAACTTTAGGGTTAGGCTTTTTTTCGGGAGCAAAAGCAATAGCTTCTTTTAGTAAAGTTTGTTTTTTATATAAATTATTAGTAATTTGAGATAATCTTAAAAAAGAAAAGTAAATCCAATTTTTTTGCTGCGCTGTCCAGTCGTTATTCCACTTTTGTTTTACAATAGTAGTAAATTGTTTTTTAGCTAATTCCATTTTTCCTTGAAAATAAAAATCTTGTGCCGTTTTAAATTGATTTTTTAGCACCTTGGTATTTAGCTGTTGATTTTTTAAGTATTCGTTAATAAACGAGTGGTAAGATTGAGAAAAATGCAAAAAGCTTTGGTAATTTTCTTCTAAGGCAGAATTAGCTAAAATTAAAGGTTTAGTATTTTCACCTATGTTTTTTTTTGCAGCCAAAGAGTAGGGGATAGTTAAAAAGTTAATATGTATAACTAAAAGCACTTGCAAAATGACCATAAAGTATGGTGGTTTGGATTTATATTTTTTATTAAAAATTTTACTATACATTAAAATCACCTTTGGTTAGTTATTATTTATTATTAAGTATTAATCTTCAATAAAAATTTTATTTTTTTTAATAATAGGTTTAGTATTAAAGCGAGTGGTCTTGCTTCTTGCTTTTTCGCTTTGTATTACAGCAATTAAGGGAGCTGTATGGGCTAAAATTAATGAAGATTTATTTTCTGGAGCTAATACAGCAAATTGGTTGGGGTTTTTAGGGCTTCTGATTATTCGTATAGATGACACAATGGGCTTTTTGTTTTCTCCCATTAAGCTAGAGTACAAACTAACCCACCCCCATTTTCCAATTAAGCCATTAAGGCTTTCTGTATTAAGCAATGTAATGGGAATAAGCACAAAGCCTTCGGGGATAAAAGTGCTCATATTCCACGATTTTTTGGTATTTTTTGGTTGGGATAACAATTTTTGGTTTTGACCTTTTTGAAAAAACAATAAAGAGCATAAAGAAAAAAGAAAGGCTAAAGATAATTGTTTTTTTAAGCTCATTTGTGCTAGCTGCTCTAAATACTTAGCACCATGATTTTTGTATTGTAATAATACGCTTATTATTTTTTTTACTTTACACATAATTTTTAACCTCTTTTAAATAATTAAGTTATTATTTTTTTTCATAAATACTATGCTGGTATTTTTTCTTTAATTGATAAGCATTTTTTATTCCTTTAACACTTAAAAGTATTAAAGTGATTAAGCTAATAAGGCTTATTAATGTTTCGATTAATATTTGCCCCCTTTGCTTTTTATAAGGTGTAAAATTGTACTTTTTCATTGGTATTTTACTTTAGTATTGCCATAGGGTTAATTCTATTTTCTTTTTTTTCATTAAAGTTGCAGAGCATTTTATTTTAAATAATTGGCTATTGGGCAAAAGGCTTTGCAACAAAGGAGGCAATAAATTTTTTATATTTAAATAAAAAAAAGTGTAACTGCCTTGAGCATAACTAAAGGCAGGCATAAGGTAGTAGCTAGGACTAAAAGACAGAAGGGGCTTAGGGTAAACGGCTAAGCCCACTTGTTTATAAGAATAATCTTTTATGTTATTTTTATCAAAAGCTTGGTTTAAGCGTTTTTTTAATTGTTTTTTTGCCTTATTAGATAGTTTTATAGCCGAATATAAAATATTTTTTTGTTTAGTAAATAAAACCAATTGTTTTGCTAAAACAAAAGCTAAAAAACTTTGCGCTGTGGCAATAATTGGAGGAATCATGCTTAGTTTAGCTATTTTTAAAGACTGCTTTGCATGCTTAAGTTGAATACGCATTTTTTTAGCTTTTAAATTAAGTTGTAAAAGCCGAGCTATTTTTTTTTGCAACTGTTTTTGATGAGCCAAATGATACCTTTGGCAAATGTATTGCGCTTTTTGCTTGTAGTAAATAATTTGACTGCTTACATTAAAGCCTAGGCATAAGCTTAATAGTACTGGAAAAAAAGATAAAAATAATACAATACCCATAATTACTCTTTTATTGTTGGAAGGTGTTTGGTTAAAGAAACAGTATTAAGTGCAATCTTTTTTTGAAATTGCCATTGGGCTACCGTCCACCTTGCAGACCCGGTGATAGTTTTGTATTTTTTTTTAAGGCTTAGTTGGTTTAATTTTCCAAATAGCAGGGTGGATTGAATATTTTTTTTTAAATTATGCTTACATAGTAAAATGGGCTGCTGTTTGGCTACGCAAAGTGTAGCATTGTAAATAGCAGTGTGATTAAAGTACTTTAAAAAGCTAATGTAAATAAGTAAAGAACCTAGGCTTACAAGGCTTATAAACAAAAGATTGCTAATAGTAAATTCTACTAAAGCTTGCCCTTTAGATTGAAGTAAAGTTTTTTTTAATAAAAAATAAAAAAGCATATTCATAATATTATTTTTCTGTAGAGGCGGCTCCGTTCATAAAAGTATTAAAATCTTTTTTTTTGTACAAACCTTCTTTAGGGGCTTCCATTTTTGCTTTTTTTCTTTTTCCCTGTAGGGAGTAAATAATGTTAGTAAAATTACTATTTACTGTTTTGTTAAGTAAGCGAATAGCACCAAGGCTGGCCACGGCCATAATGCCCACAATAATAAGGTATTCGATAAGCCCTTGCCCCTTAGGGCTGGTTATAATCAAAGAATTAGATAGTAATTTTTTTTTAAGATGAAGAGAGTTAAGTTGAGAATTAAACTTTAACTTTGTATGCAAACCTTTGCGTTTGCGTGAATAGGTAAGAAACCAATATTTAAAAACAGACATTATTTACTCCTTTTTTTTAAGGAGAGTGCAATAAATAAAATATTTTATTTAGGCAAAAAGCACTTTTTTACAAAAAACTGTCCGAAAAGAAGCGGATTATTTACTTTTTTGTTTTTAGTATTTTTTGTAAAATTTTGATAGCGATATCGCTTAGCTGGTACTTTTGAATAAAAGCAAAAAAACTATGCACTTCGGCTGCTTTTTTAAATTTAGCTAAAGTTGCAGGAGAAGAACTGTCTTTTTCAAATTCTATGCAGGTTTGATCTTCGGAAAGATGTACGCTATTATTCATACAAAATATTTAACAATTCTAGTTTTATAGGTCAAGGCAAATATGGTTTTACTTAACGGAAAAGAGCTGGCTCAACAACGGTTCTTACATTTAAAAACACAAGTGAGTTCTTTGGTAAAAAAACCAAAATTAGCAGGCATTCTTATAGGGAAGGACTTTGCTAGTCAAATTTATGTCAGCAAAAAAAAAGAAGCTTGTGAAAAATTGGGCTTTACTTGTGATATTTTATATTTAGGCGAAGATAGTACACAAAAACAAGTGTTACAGCTAATTGAAAAGCTTAATAAAGATAATACAGTTACGGGCATTTTGTTGCAATTACCCATTCCTAAACATTTAAATGCTTTAGGTTTAATTAATGCCATTTCTTCTAAAAAAGATGTAGACGGGGTAAGTGCAAAAAATATGGGTTTACTTTTGCAAAAGGCTCATACCATAGCCCCTTGTACTGCGCAGGGTATTTGCAACCTTTTAAAGGCATATAATTTTTCCATTAAGGGAGCCCATGTTGTTATTGTAGGTAGGAGTTTAATTGTAGGCTTGCCCACTTCGATTTTATTACAACAACAAGGGGCAACGGTTAGTTTGTGTCACTCGCAAACCTCTGACTTAAAACACCTTGTACAGCAGGCCGATATAGTGGTTGTGTCTGTGGGAAAAAAGCATTTGTTAGATAAAACGGCTTTTAAAAAAAATGCAGTGGTTATAGATGTGGGAATTAGTCGCGAGGGAGATAAGTTATATGGAGATGTATGCCCACAGGGTTTAGAAAATGTGTTAAAGGCTTATAGTCCAGTTCCTGGAGGTGTAGGCCCTATGACCATTCAAACTTTAATGGAAAATTTAGTAAAGTTACAGCAGCTTGCAGACCACTAATTAAAGTTATTCATTTGCGCGATAAAAGGAAGTTCGCGCCAAGCTTCATCATAATCTAATCCGTAGCCCACAACAAATTGATTGTCTATTTCAAAAGCGTGGTAGTCGACACGAATATTTTTTACTTTTAGCTGTTTGGGTTTATACAATAGCGAAACTACTGTTATGCTTTTGGGCTTTTTAGAGTTTATATAATTTATAATAAATTCTAAGCTTAAGCCAGTGTCTACAATGTCTTCGACAATAATAACATCTTTGTCTTTAATAGAAGAAATTAAATCTAAAGTAATTTTAACATTACCAGTAGATTTTGTTCCTGAGTAACTAGAAATACCAAAAAAATTACAAGAAAGGGGAAGGTTAATTTCTCTAATTAAGTCTGCATAAAAAAAGCTAGCCCCTTTTAAAATGCAAAGCATTTCGGGAGCCTTTCCTTTAAAATCTTTGGTAATTTTAGCGCCTAGCTCTTTTACTTTTTTTTGTATTTGTTCGGCAGAATATAGTGTAGAAAATTGGGTTTTAGAACTCACTAAATATCCTTTTTTATATTGATAGGATTAAGATTAGTGTATATTCAGTAAAATGGCAATAAAACTTTGAGAGTCTTGGCTATTTTCTAAATTCTCTAAGTTTAAATTTATCGCCTCTAAAAATAATTTTAAATTTGCTTCGGGTTGTTTTATATGTCCGTTTAAAACAATAAGCTTTAAGCCTTTAGAGAGTGGGCCAAGGCTAGGTAAGGCGTTTATAGCTTCTTTAATATTTTTTTCATTAAAAACATTTAAAATTTCTGTGTTTTCTAAAAATACACTTTTTAAATGAACATCATTAATAGAAATAAACTGTAAAGAGGAGGTTTCTTGTACTAGATCGGTTAAGCTTTTAGAAAATCGTACTAAGTGGGCCTCTACTTTAAAACTGTTTTTATTTAAACTAGCAGAAGTTTTTTTTAACGAGGGTGTTATTTTTTCTGTGGTAGCAACGGGGGTTATATTTTTGGCTTTAACCGAAGACACTCTTCTTTTTATGGGAGGTGCTGCCTTTAGTATTTTTTTACGAGTTATTTTTACAGGTGTTTTTAATAAAACAGTATGGGCAGGGCTGGCAGTTAGTGTGGTTGGATTATTTTTACATAAAGGCGGGCATTGGTTTTTTTTGGTGTAGGTAAGGATAGCTCCAAGAACAACTAAACCTAAAGGTATGCCTGCATTAATGAAAAACTTTTTTAGTTTGGTGGAGGATTTTACAGCATACCGAGACATGTCTATTCCACACTGCGCACAGTATTGATCTTTGGGTTGAGAAAACCGACATTTTGGACAGGAAATATTCATAAAAACGCTCTGTGTCAATACAGTAGCATTTTGCTCTTATTTATCAAGTGTAAATCTCTATTTTAATGTGTTATTGTGTTTTTATGCCACAAAATCAGGGTCACATTCCTATTATGAAGCAAGAAATATTAGATTTTATTAAAGAGTCTAGTGTTTCTGCTAGTTTTTTATTAGATGCTACTTTTGGAAGAGGGGGGCACACGCAATACTATTTAGATTATTTTAAGGATTTAAAGGTTTTAGCCTGTGACCGAGACAAAGAAGCCATTAAATATGGAAAAGCGCATTTAGCGTCTTTTTTGCAAGAAAAGCGCTTAGATTTTATTTATAAAAATTTTAAAGACATTAGCGCTCAAGACTTTAGTCGGCTTTCAGAAACGGCCTGCTCTCATATTTTAGTGGATTTAGGAGTGAGCTCTCCTCAACTAGATAAACCAGAGCGTGGTTTTAGTTTTTATAAAAAAGGCCCTTTGGATATGAGAATGGATCAAAACCAAGAGTTAACTGCAGCCGATATCATTAATACTTGGAGTGAAGAAAAGCTGATTGAGTTATTTCAAAAAAATGGAGAGGTTTTTCGGCCCTATAGAGTAGTTAGGGCTATTGTAGAGGATAGAAAACACCAATTATTTAACGATACTTTGTCGCTGGCTCAGTTAATAGAAAGGGTGGACTCTTGGCAAAAAAAGTCTTTTCACCCGGCTACCAAGTATTTTATGGCCTTACGCATGGAGGTTAATGGCGAATTAAGTGGTTTAAAAGAAAGTCTAGAGGCTTTTGTGGATTATTTATGTCCAGGGGGGCGATTAATTGTTTTAAGTTTTCATTCTTTGGAAGACCGCATAGTAAAGCATTTATTTAAAGCTTTAAAAGATAAGGGAAATATTTTAACGAAAAAAATTGTTAAAGCTTCTGATGCTGAAAAAAAAATTAACCCAAGGTCAAGGAGTGCAAAGCTTCGTGTTTTTGAAAAAGCTTTATAAGCTTCTTGCGTGCTAGCTTAAGAAAACATACACTTATATTAAGCGCTATGTCTAAATTAAATTTATCAGAAACTCACAGGCAGCATATCTTTAGTTTGTTTATTTTTTTTATTTTAATTTTATCTTTTGTTTTTGTAAAAATGCAAATTCGTTTATTAGGTTATCAGGTTTTAAAAACGGCTAATCAAGTACAAACCTTAACAGAGCGTTTGGTTTTAAAAAAAACCAAATATGTTGCTTTGTTTTCAAAAATTCAAGGTGGAATTTCGGGTAAAGAAAAACAAGCCTACAACTCTTCTCATAAAATTATTTATATAATAGGCGACAACACAATTATTGATTATTAGCAAAGAGTTTTTATGTTAAAAAATCGATTTATTTTATTAAGTATTAGTTTTTTTTGTGTCAGCGTGGTGTTAATTTTGCGCTTAGCACAAGTGCAATTGTTTTCTAATAAAAAATTGCAAAATTTAGAAAACATTAATTTTAAAAAGGTATTAAAGTTAGCCCCCAAAAGAGGGCAAATTTTTGATGCTCAAGGAAAGGCTTTGGTAATTAACACTCCCTCGTATTCTTTGTATGCTAATCCTAAAAAAATAAAAAATGTGCTTAAGCTATCGCGAGCTTTGTCTAAAGAATTATCCACTTCTGCTTTTTCTATTTATAAAAAATTACATAAGCCTAAAAAACAATTTGTATGGATAGCTAGAAAGTTAAGCTTACAGAAGAAAGAAAGCATTAGTAAAATTGCCTCTAAAGCCATTGCTTTTGTAGAAGAAACTAAACGGTTTTACCCTTATAGAAAGCATTTATCTACGGTATTGGGGTTTGTTGATGTAGACTCTAAGGGGTTAGAGGGTTTGGAGTTATTTTATAACCAAACTTTGTCTAAAGCCAAAGAAGAGGCTTATTCTATTTTAAAAGATGCTAAAGGCCGAGGGTTGCTAGAGAAAGGAACTTTGTTTAAAAGTAGTCGAGGCTTAAATTTAGAATTAAATATAGTTTCTGATTTACAAAACATTTTAGAAAAAGAAATTGATAAAACACAAAAATTGTATCAAGCCGACGCTGTAACCGCACTAATTTTAGATGCACAAAGTTCGGCAATATTAGCTATGGCTAATACCCCTGGTTATGATTTACTTAAAGCAAGCACTACTGCCAATCAGCTAAAGCGAAACAAAGCAATAGTGGATATCTTTGAACCAGGTAGCACATTTAAACCTTTTGTAGTAGCTGCTGCATTAAAGCAGGGGAGTATTAAACCCAATAGTAAATTTTGGATTGGTAAAAAAACCTTTAAAGTAGGGCCACATATTATTAGAGAGGCACATAAAAATCATAACTTTAAGTGGTTAGCTATAAAAGATATTTTACGCTTTTCTTCTAATATTGGAATGAGTAAAATGGCTTTAGTTTTAGGAGATGCAAAACTGCGAAAAGTGTTACAGGATTTTGGCTTTGGTGCTAAAACAGGAGTAGATTTTTCTGGTGAAGTTCGTGGTATTTTACAAAAGTTACCGTGGAAGCCACATTTATTAGCTAATGTGTCTTTTGGGCAAGGCATTGCCGTTAGTGCTTTGCAAATGGCTAATGCTTACGCGGCTATTGCTAATGGCGGGGTTTTAAAACAGCCACACTTTGTAAAAGCCATTACTAGGGCTGACGGTAGTGTGGTTAAAAAAATAAAACCAAAAATAATTAGAAGAGTTCTTAGTAGTCGAGAAGCGCATATTTTAAAGTTATTATTATTAAGTTCTACTAGTTTACATTCTACGGGAAAGGCAGCTAGAGTTTCGGGGTATTTGGTTGCAGGAAAAACGGGAACTGCTCAAAAAATTGACCCAGGAAAGGGGGCGTATTTAAAAGGAGCTTATGTTTCTAGTTTTGCTGGGTTCTTTCCTGTAAATGACCCAAAATTTGTGGTGTATGTTATTGTCGATAACCCCAAAGGTAAGAAATTTTATGCCTCTCAAGTAGCTGCTCCTTTATTTTCTAAATTAGCTGCTAGTGCATTGTCTTGGGCAAAAATTCCACCTTTAATAAATAAACATCAAAACAGTGTAGTGAAAAAAACCAAAGCACAAACAAAAAAATTATCTAGTTACAAAAAAGCACAGCAAAGGGTTTTGTCATCATTGCTAAAGGTGACTGTAAAAAAAATAATGCCTAATTTAAAAAACCTTAGTTTGCGAGAGGCGATTAAAAAATTACAAAGTATTAAAAATTTTAAATATAAAGTAAAAGGTTCGGGGCAAGTTTATTCTATGCGACCTCTTCCTGGAACTTCATTAAAAAAAATTAAAACCATTAAATTGGTTCTTAAACATTTTTAGTTATGTTGTTAAAAACAACTCTTTTAAATTGTCCTGATATAGAATTTCAAAAAATAGCTAAGCAGTTTATTTCTAAAGAATTTAATGAAATAGCTATTTCTAATATTTTTGATGATTCTAGAAAAGTGGTTGCGGGTTCTTGTTTTGTTGCCATTAAAGGGGCTTTGTTTGACGGACATTCGGCAATTAAAGAGGTGATTGGTAAAAAAGTTTCTGTTATTTTTTTAGAATCCTTGTTAAGTACAAAAATTTATAAACAAGACGGAGTTTTGTGTATTCCCGTTTCTGATACTCGAAAATTATTGTCTAACCTAGCTTATGCTTTTCATAAAAATAAATTGCAAAATATAAAGTCGGTAGGTATTACCGGCACAAATGGAAAAACTAGTATTAGTTATTTATTAGAATTTTTATTGCGACAACAAAAAGAAGTACCAGGAGTAATGGGAACCGTTAATCACCACATTAATAAAAAAGTATGGCCTACTGCTTTAACTAGCCCCAGTGTTTTAAATTTATACCAAAGGTTAGCAGATTTTAATCAAGAAAAAATGACAACCTTAATTTTAGAAGTGTCTAGCCACGGGTTAAGTCAGCACCGGTTAATAGTGTTTCCTTTTCAAGCCGTGGTTTTTACTAATTTAACGCAAGACCATTTAGATTATCATGAAAGTATGGCTAATTACTTTGCTGAAAAACAAAAATTATTTTTAAAAGCAAGGGAGCTAATGCAAACTCCTTGTTCGGCAATCATTAACATAGATGATAGTTATGGTAAAAAATTGCAAGTAGCTTTGCATCTTAAGCGGTGGACTTATGGGCAAGACTCTTCTGCAGATTTTTCTTTTAAAGTTATTAAAGAAAATTTAGAGGGAATGACCATTAGTTTAAAGTTTCAAAAAAAGATTTATGTTTTTACCACGGCCTTAATTGGCTTGCACAATGCTTATAATATTGTGGCCAGCGTTGTTGTGGCTTATGATTTTGGTTATGATATACAATCATTAGCAAAATCTTTGTCGCTATTTAAAGGAATTCCGGGAAGGTTACAAAAGGTAGAAAATACCTGTAAACTTTCTATTTTTGTAGATTATGCCCATACTCCCAATGCTATTTCTTCTGTATTGCTTTCGGTAAAGCCTTTAGCTAAAAGAGTGGGCATTGTTTTTGGCTGCGGAGGGGATCGCGACAAATTAAAAAGGCCTTTAATGTTACAAGAGGCTTTAAAAATTGCCCATTTTATTGTGTTAACTTCTGATAATCCTAGAGAAGAAAAGCCAGAAAGTATTATTAAAGACATTTTAAATGGAACAAAGGTTTCTGACTATCCAGATAAGTTATTTGTTATTTGTAATAGAAAAGAAGCCATTCAATTTGCTTTGACTTTACAAGGTAAAGACGATGTTTTAATTATTGCGGGCAAGGGGCATGAGCAAGAGCAAATAGTAAAAAACAAAACTTTTTTTTGGAATGATTATACAGAAGTACAAAGGCTTTTAAAAAATGGATAAAACAAATAAAAAATTTTTTGTGAAAGAGGTGGCTTTGTGGTCAAAGGCAAAGATTTTAAAGCATGATGCTCAGGGGTTTTCTAATTTTTTAACAGACACTAGACAGTATAAGCAAGATAGTGCTTTTGTTTCTTTGCAGGGCAAGGTGGATGCCAATGCGTTTTTAAAAATCGCTTATGAAAAAGGTGTTCGTGTTTTTTTTATAGACCAAAAGATTAGTAAAAAATTTTTGACCGAAATTATGTCATTTAATGATGTTAGTGTGCTACAGGTGCCAGACACTTTAAAAGCTTTACAATTAATGGCTGTTCAATGGAGAAAATCACTAAAAGGAAAGTTGGTAGCCATTAGCGGGTCTAATGGAAAAACAAGCACTAAAAATTTTACTTATCAATTGTTACACAAATATAAGAAGACTTATAAAAGCCCATTAAGCTTTAACAATAATTTAGGAGTGTCTTTAAGTTTGTTAGAGGCAGAACCAGATGATGAAGTTATTCTTTTAGAAATGGGAATGAGTCATAAAGGAGAGCTTAAATTATTAACACAAATGGTTAAGCCAGATATTGTATTAGTTACTCAAGTTAATGCGTCTCATATTGGTCATTTTAATTCTTTACAAGAGGTGGCCGATGCTAAGCAAGAGCTTTATCAATTTTCTTCTGATACTGCCGTAGGTATTTTTAATGAAAATAATGATTTTACTGTAAAAATGAAACAAAAATACTTAGCAGGTGGTGATAAACATTCTTTTTCTTTTGGGTCTGAAAAAATATTAAGTCATAAAAAGTCATTGCACCAATGTGTAGTTACGCAATTTATTGAAGAGTCTTTGTTTGGTTTACGCTTTACTTTAAGCTACTTTAATAACGGCAAAAAGCAGTATCAAAACCAAATTTCTGTCCCTTTATTAGGCGTGCATAATATGGATAATATTGCAGCGGCAGTAACTATTAATTTAGCACTAGGAGTGCCTTGGGATAATATTATAAAGGCTTTAAATACTTTACAAGCAGGCTGGGGACGAATGCAATTGTTACATCATTGCACAGGCGCTGCGATTATTTTTGATGCCTACAATGCAAATCCCGCTAGTTTTACATCGGCCTTAAATAGTTTAGAAAAATTTTCTTGTGCAGGAAAAAAAATCGCTGTAATAGGAGCGATGGGCGAATTAGGCAAGTGGTCCGATGAAGAGCATTATCGTTTGGCTTTGCGTGTAGGAGCTTTATTTGATACTATAGGCTTTGTTGGCAATGAAGATTCTTTCTTGTCGGGTTTAGAAAAAAGTTTGTTTACGGGAAATTGGGTTTGTAGCCCTTCGGTGAATACCAAAGAGTTTCAAGATTTTTTAAATACAATAAATTTACAAATTAAAAAAGAGGACATTATTTTTATTAAAGCTTCGAGAGTTCATCAATTAGAAAAAGTATTAGATAATTTTAAAATACAAAAAACGCAAAAAACGAAAACTAAAATACAAACTAAAAAATAAAAAAACAAAAAACAAAAAACAAACTAAAAAATACAAAAATACAAAAATACAAAAAACAAACTAAATAAAATTTATGTTTTTACAAAACACTTTAAAATCTAAAACCTCTTTATCGGGGGTGGGGTTACACTCAGGCAAAGAAGTTTCTGTTAACTTTCTTCCAGCAACGGTAGATACAGGAATTTGTTTTGTCAGAGCCGATTTACCAAAGCGCCCTTGCGTAAGGTTAGAAGCCCATAAAGTAAAATCTACCGAGCTAGCAACCACTTTAGACTTTGGAGATTATAAAATTTCTACAGTGGAACATTGTTTAGCAGCTTTGTATGCTATGGGAGTGGATAATTTATATATTGAAGTTTTTGGTGAAGAGATGCCTATTTTAGACGGAAGCTCGAAAGTTTTTGTACAAGCTTTTAAAAAAGCAGAAGTGCTAGAACAAAATAAAGTTAAGCCATATGTTTGTGTGCAAAAAGAATTTACAGAAAAATTAGGGTCTTCTTATGCAAAAGTAGAACCCTATAATGGTTTACGCATTAGTTGTAATATTGATTTTCCTCACCCAAAAATTTTAAAGCAATCTTTAGATTTAGAAATAGATAGTCATTCTTTTGATACAGAAATTGCAGGTGCAAGAACTTTTGGTTTTATAGAGCAGGTAGAACAGTTAAAAAAACAAGGTTTGGTACTAGGGGGGTCTTTGGATAATGCCATTGTTTTAACTCCCACAGGAATTTTAAATCAAGAAGGTTTACGATTTTCTGATGAGTTTGTTAGACACAAAATTTTAGATGCTTTAGGGGATTTAGCCATTTTAGGCCGACCTTTGCTGGCTCAAATTACTTTATATAAACCAGGGCATGCCTTAATGAACCAGTTGCTACAAAGGCTTTTAGCGCTACCGGCTTTTTATGATATAAAAGAAAGGGCTGGGGCTTTAAAATTTTAAGTAACCCGTGTTATTCTTCTTGTTTTCGGTGGAAATTTGGTATATCCAATAAGCTGCGCGGAGGCAATTATGAGAGTAGGAGTTCCTAAAGAAATTAAAATTAGTGAATCGAGAGTAGGGTTAACCGAATCGGGTGTTAGGCAGTTTGTTGCCCAAGGTCACGAGGTTTTTGTAGAAACACAAGCGGGTTTAGGCTGTTTGATTACTGACGAAAATTACTTATCTGTGGGAGCCAAAATTGTCGACTCTGCTAAAGAAGTTTATGAAAACGCAGAAATGATCATTAAGGTAAAAGAACCTTTACCTCAAGAGTATGATTTAATGCAAGAGGGTCAGCTATTATTTACTTATTTGCATTTAGCTGCCGAGCCTCAGTTAGCGAAAATTTTATGTGATAAAAAAATTCAATCTATTGCTTATGAAACCATTCAAGAAAGCGATGGAAGCTTGCCTTTGTTAACTCCTATGAGTGAAGTTGCAGGGCGTATGGCTACTCAAGTGGGTGCTTTTTATTTACAAAAAGACCATGGTGGAAAAGGCATTTTATTAGGAGGAGTAACCGGTGTTAAAAAAGCACAAGTTACTATTGTTGGAGGTGGAGTAGTAGGTGTTCAAGCGGCAAAAATGGCCGTGGGCTTGGGCGCAGATGTTATTTTATTAGATATTGATCATGCTCGCTTAAGTTTTTTAGATGACCTTTTTCAAGGGCGAGTGCAAACTTTGTTTTCTAATGCACAGAACTTAGAAGAGTCAGTAATTAATACCGATTTATTAATTGGTGCCGTTTTAGTAGCTGGCCATAAAGCGCCTCAGTTGATTACAGAAGCCATGATTCATAAAATGAGTAAAGGTTCTGTAGTTGTAGATGTAGCTGTGGACCAAGGTGGTTGTATAGCCACTTGCAAGCCCACCAGTCATGTGAACCCTACTTACGAAATTAATGGAGTACTACATTACTGTGTTCCTAATATTCCAGGAGTGGTGCCTAGAACTTCTACTTACGCATTAACTAATGCCACTTTGCCTTATGGTTTAACATTGGCAAAGTATGGTTTAAAAAAAGCTTTAGAAAAAAAACCAATTTTAAAGTCGGGCATTAATGTTTATGATGGTTATATTGCCTATCAAGCTGTAGCTCAAGATTTAAATATGGAATATAGACCTTATTTAAATTAAGGGCTTTGCTTTTTTTATATTTTTAATCCATTACTTTTATTTTTTTAAATATATATAAATAGAACCCCATATTTCGGTTTGTAATAACGCCACTTTTTGTTTTTTTAGTAAGTTTACAACTTCTTTATGAGGGTGTTTGTATCTAGATTTTTTTGCACTAGCAATGGCCATTATTAAATGACTTAGCTTTTGAAAAAGCTTTATATGATTACTATTTTTACTGCCATGATGATCTAGCACAAAGTATTTAATTTTTTCGGGGTAAGGCAAGTTATTTTTCCATAATAATTCGGCCTTTTTTGTGCTGTCTCCCCCTACAAGAATTAAATTTTTAATTAAAAAAACTCTACTTAAAAAATTAGTAGAAAGTGGGGTAGATTTTTTTTTAAAAAAAGTTATTTTTTTTGAAATAGCAAAAGGTATTTCGACAATACCATTATCTTTTAGTAAAAGGAGTTTTTGTTTGGTGCATAATTGTAAATTTCGCAAATATTTTTTATTATACTTTTTAATTTTTTCTCGAGGTTTTTTATATAAACAAAACTTTATTCGATTCTTTTTAAATAAATAAGTAAATTTAATATGATCTTTATCAGAATGAGTTAAAAGCAAAATGTTTTGTTTTGTTTTACATTTTTGTATAATGGCGTTGTTTTTATTGTAACCTTCTCCTCCCATATCAAAATGAAAGCAAGCCTTATTGGTAACAAGGCTGCTCCACGAGCCTTGCCCTACATTCCATATAATAAATACGGGTTGTGTAATTTTATTAATAGATAAATAGTGTGGGGAAAGAAATAAAAATACAAAAAGGCAATAAGTAAAAAATTTATAAATCATGATTTTTAAGGTGTATATTTTTTTTCATAGAAAGCTTATATTTTTTAATATAAACTTCAAAAAGGCTTAAACAAAATTGTAAGCTAATGGTATAAATCCAAAAATAAAGCAAGGGGAGTTTGTCTGCAGTAGGGCCATTAACTAAAAGGTTTTGCAAGGGGGTTAGTAATGAAAAAAATATTTTCCATAGGTAGTCAGCAAAAAACAAGTTAGAAAAGAAAAAGTATTGTAAAATAGATAAAGGAATTAAAAACAGTAATAACAAGGGAGTAAATAATATTTGTATAAAAATACTAAATGGATGAATGCTATTAAATTGACTTAAAATAGGAAATAAAAATAAATATAAAAGGGCACTTTGAATAGGTATTTTTATAAAAGGCTTTTTATATACAGAAGGAATTAAGGGGTGGCTTAATACTTGGTGTAAAAAATAAATAATAAGTATTGCGCTCCAGCTTAACAGCAAAGAAATGGAGGCCCATAAGCTGGGTTTAAATAACAAACTTAATAGCACAGAAAGTAAAACTAAATAGCTAGAGGGCCAATGTAATTTGCCGTAGTTGTTGATTAACTTTATCACTTGAAAAAAATAGGCGCGCAAAGCGGGTGCCGAAATATTAAGCATAAATGTATATAATAGTAAGAGGAATAAGTTGAGGCTAATAGTTATGCTTTTGGGTAAAAGAAGAATTTTGCTCTGTAAATGAGTAAGGCTTCTATATATTAAGGAAATGTGTAGCCCAGAAATAATAATTAAATGTATTAGGCCAGAGTTGGCAAAAAGAGAATACCAATGGGAGGGCAGTTTTTTACCACAACTTAAGCTTTGATATAGCCCCTCGTAGGGACTAGCTTTAGAGAAGCTTAAACAAAAATTATGTAAATAGTTGCTGAGGGCTAAAATGGGTTCGGACAAAAAAGCGGAAGTGCTATCAGAAAAATAGTAGGCTAGTACTATTAAGGGCAATAACAGAAACATTAGCTTTTAAATAGCAAGTTTACCTCCAGCTTAGGAGTAAAAATATTTACAAAACTGTTATTTTGAATTCATAAACTGCATTTTTTTACGAAAAATATAGTATTTTTAGGTAGTTATAGTTTGTCATAATTAAGGCATATTCACATAACGGGGGTATTTCCGCTTTTTCTTTTCTATTTATGGACTTTAGACACAAAAATTGTGGATAACTTCCATTACTTTAGAAGAGGTTTTTTTTTAACACTGTTCAAAGGCTAAAAATCTAGTAATTTTTAAACTATGATGCGTTATTTTAGATGGGTTATGTTTGGCATAATACTGGTTTCACATGGGGTGGTTAGTGCTAGTTTTAACTCCGACTACGAAGACTGGTTGCATAATATTTATTTAGAGTTTTATGAACAAGCGGTTCCTGCTCAGCGCTGGGATGGAATTGTAACCAGTAAAAATAAGGATAATTATAAAGTAAAGCCTGGAGATAATTTATCACAAATTAGTGCCAATGTTTTAGGTTCGGCTACTTATTGGCCTAAGTTATGGGCGGTAAATTCTCAATTATCTAATCCGCACTTAATTGCCGAAAATACTCATCTGAGCCTTAAGGCAGGTGGAGGTTTGCGTTTTTCTGCAGCAGGAAAACCAGCAAGAAAGCAAATTACTGCAAAATTTATAAGAGAGAATAAAGAGGGAAAAAAAATTAAAGAAAATAAAAAAGTACTTTTGCCTGCCCTGACATCTAGGATACGGCCCGTACTTAAGAAGTTTCCAAAAAGCTTTCCCTTATGGAAATCCATTTATCATCAGCAACAAGAAAAACTAACCAATGAGTTAGCCATAGAGTTTGTAGAGCCTGCTGTGTCTGGTCAAAAACTCTCTGTGTATTTGGATAATATGATTATAGAGCGCATACCAAATAGTATTGGTGAGGTATTGCCCAGTGGGCGAAGGCTTTTATATTCTAAGGGTCAGGATATATTTATTAAAGTTTTTGGCGATGCCGTGGTGGATGTAGGGCAACGACTTAGAGTGGTAGATACTAAACCTATTTATTTTAAAAACCAATCCATTGATGAAAGGCTGTTACAAGTAAGAGCGGAATTAAAAGTGATTGAGGTTGTAGCTAAAACAGACGAGGCTTTTTATGCAGAATATAAGGCTAAAATTACACACTCTTTTCTTTCCATAAAAGAAGGAGATTCTATTATTTACGGGCCATTGCGTAAATTTTTTGTAGAAAAAAACACTAGCAACAAAACATTGCCTCGCTTAGGTTTAATTATGGGAGGGAAGGGTTTGTCTTCTCCAGAATTATTGGGCTTACATAATTTAGTGTATTTAAATGTAGGCTTGCAGGATTCATTAAAGGTGGGAGATGTTTTTCCAGTATATCAAAGCTTAAAATCTAGAGGAGGCCGTGATCGTTGGGGAGATACAGTGGCTGCGTATATTAATATTTTAAATGTTCAAAAAAATACAGCCACTGCGGTGATTAGCCAAATTATGTCAGACATTAAAGTGGGTGACCGAGTTGGTAGCTTTGATGGAGTCAGCGATTTAAAGCGTGAAGAAAGTGATAAGTTAGATTTTGAGGAGTTTGGCGATGATGAAGACATCTTGGAGGAGAGTAGTTTTTTTGAAAAGAAAAAAACAATAGGCGAAGCTGCGCAAGACAAACAATTAGAAGGCGACTTAAACGGTAACGAATTAGAAGACGATTTAGAAAACGATTTAGAAAATAACGAATCAGAAGAAGAAGAAGAGCTTGATTTATAAGTTCTTTTTAGCTTTGGTGTTCTTTTATTTTATTTAAAATACTTTCTTTATCCTGATTTCCTACTAATTGATCCATAACTTGGCCATTTTTAAATAAGATCATAGTTGGAATACCTTTAACATTATAAGTAGAGGGGGTTTTTGCATTTTCATCAATGTTGATTTTATAAATATTGATTGCATCGGATTGCTCATCTGAAATTTCTTCTAACTTAGGTCCTAATGCTCTACAAGGTCCACACCACTCTGCCCAAAAGTCTACTAAAACAAGCCCCTTGCTTTCTAAAATATCGGTTTGAAAGTTTTGATCTGTGGTCTTTTTTGTAGGCATATTTTCTCCCTTTTTAGACTTAAGGTTAGTCTAAAAAATTTAGTTTTTCAAGGCTTTTTCCGATATTATTTTATGCCTAAAAAGTATAAAATTTTAGTCTTAGATGACGATGCAGTATTTGCAGATTCTGTGTCAAAAAGTTTGCAAGATTACGGTTATGATTCTATGGCGTGCACTAGTACTTTTGACGCAGAAGATAAGTTACAAACTTTTTGCCCAGATTTATTAATTGTAGATTTATTTATGCCCAGTGGAAATGGTGCAGATTGGGTTTCTGCTTTATTGCAAAAAGGTAGTTTAGCAATACCAGTAATTTATATGTCGGGGGTTTTTACAGACCTAGAGTTTCAAGCCAGTTTGCTTTACCATCCATTAATTTTAAAAGTATTTTCTAAACCTTTTGCCATTGCCGACTTGTTTTTAGTTATTGAGCAACACCAAAAAAATAAAATATCTGAAACAAAACAAAAAGCTAAAGTGTCGGAGTTAAGTTGTTTAGAGCAAGCTTTAATTGGAAGTAATTATACAGATTCTCAATTTATCCAAAATTTAAAGCGACCTATGAAATGTGTGGCTAATAATTTACCAGAACATTTAACAAGTTTTTTTCATATTAAAGCCAATGGTTTTTTAAAAATAAGAAAAGAAGACGAAGAAATAGTTATTCATTATAAGGAAGGTAATATTGTTTTTGTAAAGATGCAGGATAATAATACCTTGGGTGCTTTACTGGCAAAAATAACACAATTAAAATATGAAGATATAGAAATGCATTGTTTGGAAGCACAAAATACTAAGCAAAACATTGGGTCTTTTTTATTAAAAAATTCTTTAATTACAGAGATAGAAATTTTTAAAGCAGTTAATTTACAAATTGCACTAAGACTTTTAACTTTATTTGATGATCAACCAGTAAGCTGCGAATGGGTTGATGAAGAGAAGCCTGATTTTGCTTTAGTGGGTCATTTTTCTATCGAGGAATGGCAGCGTGTTTTAATACGAGTTTCTAATAATTTAACAGAAAAGTGTTTAAATACTTTTTTCAAACGATTTAAGTCTTACTATGTTATTTTAAGAGAAGAACAGCTTCCTGTCTCTATTGCTAATAAAGAACTTTTAAATCATTTTTCTCAATTAAAAGCAGAATTATCTTCTACTTGTGTTCAATTAGAAAAGTTAGAACTAATGAATACAGAAGAAGGCTTAAAATCGGTTTATTTATTTTTACTTTTAAATGTGTTGGCTTTGTCTGATGTTAAACAACTAAGTAAAAAAGAGTTATTAACTATTACTAATGCTAATAAAAATAAAGATTATTTTGAATTGTTAAATTTAGATGCAAAGGCAACAGAGCAGAACATTAAACAAGCATATAGGCATCTTTCTAAAAAATTTCATCCCGATAATGCTGCCTTTTTTTCTTCGGAAGAAGAGCGAGGGCTTTACGAAGAAATATTTAACTCTATTTCAGAAGCGTACAGCACTTTATCTAAAGAAGAGATGAGGGTTTCTTATCAATCTGTGCTAGAGCAAGAGCAGTTTGAAAACCAATTTAAGCAACAGCTAATAGAAGATGAAATTATAGAACAATTAAAAAGTTGCGACTTAACTAATTTGTTAGAAAAAATCAACAATTCTTATATTATTTATGCAAAAAAACAAGTTTTTTTACTATGGGCTTTAGTTATTGCTTATACACAAGAAGGCTCTGTTGAAAAACGCAAGGTAATTAAGAAAAAAATGAAAGTGTATTTAAAAAATGTTCCCGATACCATTACAAACTTTAACCATATTATTTATTTATCTAAAGCCTTGTGCTACGAAGTGCTTCACAACTTAGAAGAAGCTAAATATTATTTTAGTAAAGTAGAAAGCGTAGCCTCTATAAACATTCAAGATAATTTAAAAAATATAAAAATGTTATTATTAGACAGAAAAAAGAAAAATGTTAGAAAAAGAGATTGGCAGTTAGGCTTGTTGGTATTTGCTTTATTGGTTGGAGTTTTTAGTTATAAAATAAGTAAAGACGATATAAATCTTCTTGTGGTAGACATAGAAAGCCCTGCTTCTTCCCCTAAGGTAACTAAGAAAAAGAAGAGAGGTTTATCTTCGGTTGATAAAAAAATACAAATAGCTAGTTACTTTTCTAACTTAGAAGGCTTTTATTTAGACTCTTTAGAAGAAGCTAAAGGGTATAAATTAGTTAGTTTAAAAAATTATCAACTTATTTCTAAAGAAGAGAAGGTTAATAAGCTTAATATATTAATTTATAAGCAAATTGCATTACGAAAAGGGCCGGTTACAGAGAAAAATTTTTTAAAAAAGCAAAACAAAAAACAAATAAAAGGTATAAATAATTTTTTAGAATCACAAATTTCTATAGAAAAAATATCTCCTACTGTGTGGTCAGGATATACAGGTGGCCCTCAAAAGAAAAGTTTATTGGTGCAATATGTTAAACAACATAATACTTTTTTATACTTTATTGGAGAGTCAGAGAACATTTTGCAACTAAAAGATAACATTGAAAAAAGCCTTTCTAGATTATAAAAATATGTTAAGTTTTTTACAAAGTTCTAAATTAGAGTTTTTTTGTTATATTTTTAATAAATTAATAAAAAAATTTTTATTTATTACCTTCCTCTTTTGTTGTATTTTTTATATCTTAGAGGTTTTAAAACTTTTTAGTTATTTTTCTAGTAGAATAACTTTTTTAGATTTTATTACTTATTTGGCAATCGATTTATTTACCTTCTTGCCTTTACTTTTACCAATTAGTTTATTAATTGCCATTCTTTTTGTTTATAATTCTCTTTTTTTTAATAATGAATTTCTTTTAAGTTCTATGTTAGGGTTAAAATTTTTTTTTTATCCAATTGCTGCGGCAGGTTTTTTTGTTTTTTTACTTAGCTTACAAGTAAATTTTTTTTTAAAGCCTATGGCCTCGTATAAATTAAAGATAATGCGCAATCAATTTAGTGTTAGCGTATACCAAAGTATGAAATCAGAAGTTTTTCAGCTTGGAATTAAAGATAGTTTATTTTATGCCAAAGACAAGCTTTCTAATAATTTTTTTAAAAATATTTTTGCTTTTATTCCCAACAAAAAAAATAATATATCTATGTATGCTAAAAAATCGCGAACATTTATAAAAACAGAAGAAGATAAAAAAGATTTAATTTTAGAATTACACAAAGGAAAAGCATATAATTTTTCAGAAAAAGAGCCTTTTTTATATAACTTTGATAAAGCACAATTTTTGCTACAATCTTTTGCAACAAATTCTATCAAGCCCCATTTAAAATACTATAATTTATTAGATTTAAACTCTTCTAACAGTTTTGATAATCAAATAGCGCAAAAACAAGTAATATATAAATATAAGTCTATTAATTTAATTTTATCGTGTTTATCATTTTGCTTATTGGCATGGATACTTTTACCTATGAATTTTTCTAAAAAAAAATGGCAATCTGCTACAGCAGTTTTTGTTGTTTCTATATTTTGGTTACTGTATTCTATTTTTTTAAGTTTATCGAAAAAAAGTTTTGGCACCGAATATTTAATTTATTTAATGCCTAATCTATGGATTATTATTTTTTGTTTTTGGATGTATTATAAAAGAAAGCGCAATATACCTTTATCAGAAAGAATGTTGTCTTTTTAGTGACTACTAAACTTTAACCAAGTGGACAGATCGTCTTTGGTGGATAAAATTTGAGAGCCTTGTTTTATGAGTTCAATATTTCCAGAAAATACACTCCAAGGGGCTTGTGGAATAGTTCCCACTTCTTTATTTAACTGTAAACCCAGGCTTGCGGTTAATAAGCTACCACTTTTTTTTTGCCCCACAATCATTAAAACATGAGTAGATAAGCTGGCTATTAACCAATTTCTTTTATGAAAATTATATTTAAACAATGGCATATTGGGAGAAAATAAACTAACTATACTGCCTCCGCTTTTTTCAATAGCCTTGATGTAACTTTGAAACGAGTGGGGATAAATATTTTTAAATCCTGTGGGTATCACAGCAATAGTAGGGGTGTTATTGCGAATACTAATTTGATGACTATGTTGATCTATTCCCTGAGCCCCTCCACTAATACAGTTTATATGGTTTTGTTTTATGACAGGCCCTAGGGTAGCATCCATCCAATTTAAACTATCTATGCTGGGTTTACGACTACCAACAACGGCTAGCAGGGGCGAAGTTTCTTGGTTTAAAGGTTTTCCTATATAAGATAATAAAGGGCTATAATTTAGATCTCTAATTAATGAACAAGGATAATGGTGATGCCCAGGGTAAGTAAATTGTATGTTTTGTTTTATAGACCATGTTAGTTGTTCTATGGAATCTTTCCACCAATGGGGTTTTACTTTTAATCGTTCTTGCAAGTGAGAAGGCAAATATTTCCATGTATCGGCAATAGAAAATTGATATTTTTTATACTTTTTTAAGAGTGTTAAAAAGTTAGCTGGTTTTAAGTGAATGTTATGCCAACTTAAAGAAGCTAAAAGCAAAAGAGGGTCTTTAGTTCTGTTCATTGCTTTAATACAGCAAAGAAAAAACCATTTTTATAGGCTTGGTAAAAGGACTTGGTGTTAAAAAATTCGCATATGGTACGAAATAGAAGAAAGTATGCCTAGTGCTGCACTAATACTAATAATACTAGATCCTCCATAGGAAAAAAATGGCAAGGGAGTGCCTACAATGGGGAGGATGCCCGTAACCATGCCGATGTTAATAAATACCTGCCAAAAAATAAAAGAAACAATTCCGACTATACAGAGGCTGGAAAAACCACTCAAACTAGTGACAGCTATTTGCAGGCAGATCGAAAATAATAAAAAAAATAATAGCAGGCAAAGGCAAGCTCCCCAAAAGCCAAACTCTTCGCTTAAAACACTAAAGATAAAATCAGAATGTCGCTCTGGAATAAAGTGTAATTGTGATTGCGTCCCTTTGGTAAAACCTTTTCCAATAAGTTGCCCGCTGCCAATAGCAATTTGTGACTGTATGCTGTTGTAGCCAATACCTTTGGGGTCTTTATAAGGTTGTACAAAAGTAATGATGCGTTTTTTTTGGTAGGGCTTAAGCACAAAGTTCCAAGCTAGGGGTATACAAATTAATACAGAAATACCGGTTATAATAATAACTTTATGTTCTAGTGTAAAAAAAATTAGCATCGAGGCACCAATGCTTAAAATAATTAAAGCAGTACCTAGGTCGGGCTGTTTCATTATTAGTAAAAAAGGTAAACACAGCAAGATAGATGGCTTTATTAGCTGTTTAAAATTTAAGCTATTGTGGATATTATAAGTGGAAAGTAACTTTGCTAAAGCTAATATAATGCTTAATTTCATTATTTCTGAGCTTTGTAAGTAAAAGATGCCAATTTTGATCCATCGCTTTGCACCATAAAATGACACTCCCTCTGTTAGAGTAAAAACCAATAGTGCAATGTTAAGAAAGTACAGTGGGTAGGCTAATTTAAAAAATAGTTTTGGCTGTATAAAGGTAAAAATAAAAAAAACCACCCAGCCTATGGTTAACCAAGTTAGTTGTTTCCAAAAAATCATTTCTAAACCAAGCTTTACATTGTTGTAGCTGGCACTATAAAGAACGATTAATCCAAACACTTGTAAGGCAACAATAATAAAAATTAATTTTAAATTTAATTTATAAAAAATATTAGTTGTTGGTTGCTGTAAAATCATTATAAACCTTTTTTCTGTATTGCCTTTAAAGAAAGGCTATTTTTTAAGTCTTTAGGTTGCGGGGGGTATTTATCTAAATACGCTTGCATTACATCTCGAGCTAGGGGAGCGCTTCCTGTTGACCCATGGCAGGAGTGTTCTGTTAATACAGCCACAGTAATTACAGGGTTTTCTGCGGGGGCAAAACCTATGAACCAGCCATGATGCCTTTGGTTTAAAGGCA
>JAAOIK010000040.1 GCA_015163855.1 Pseudobdellovibrionaceae bacterium | reverse complement strand
GTGACAAGAACATTGCCCCTCCAAATCCTTAAAGCTTTCTTTGGCCTTACCATTAGAGGGTGTAGAAATATCTTCAACAAGGCTTTGCCCGTTGTTAGAGCAAGAAAGCAATAAAGCTACACAAAAATATAAAAGCGCTTTTTTTTTCATTTTGTTTTTCATTGTTTGCAAATAATTTTTAATAGGTTTTGTAATTCTTTGTGTGCATAAGGCAACCTTATGCTTTCTGTAATGTTTCCTGTAATGTTTTCTTGCGTGGGGTATAGGTCGTAAATAAGTTTTTGTTTTAAATAAACGCAGTTTTGTGTTTTTCTTTTAAAGTTTGTAGTAGATATCAGTAATGGAAATAACTCTTGAAACGAAGCTAACTGAAAATCTAATAAAAATGCATCTTTCTTTTTAGTAATTTTCTTTTTAGGTGCTTGCAATTTTGCACTACCCACTTTCATGGCTTGCAATTGGTGATTAAATTTATTTAGTAGCGCAATTTTTTTCTTATTTGTATTTTTCTTTTCTTGTAACTGATTTTTAACAGACTTAACCCATGCTTTAAAAGTGTCGACGGTAATTAATTGTACCTTACCAACTTCGCCAGCCTTCCCGCCAGCCTTCAAAGAGGGCTTGGCGGCCACCTCTATTGTGGAAAAAACTCCAAAAAAGAAAAAAACATTTAAACAAAAAAAATATTTAACAAAAGTAGACATAATTTTAACCTAGCATAGGTTTTTGAAAAATAACATGAAAAACCGCATCTCCTCTAGATAAATATTTTATTTCAAAATGCGTACGCCCTATTATGTCTCCCTGATAATAAACTTTGCTTTCTTTAATAGAAAATTTCCATATATTTTGCATGTAGTCTAAGGCCTCTTTGTAATAATATTCTTGATTAGTAGCTAAGTGAATACAGCCTCCTGGTTTTAAAGTTTCCTTTAACAAAGACATGGCGGGCATAGCGTACCAGCGCTTATTTAAATGCTTGGCCTTTGGGTAAGGGTTGGGGTGCAGTAAAAAATAATTGTTTACCGTTTTTTCTTTAATAAATTCTAATATGAAAGGAATAGCATCTTCCCCCACGGGCAAAAGATCCCCCTTTAAGCTTGGCTGTTGTTTTGTGTGAGAGTTAAATCGATTTAAAAATTTATTAAACTTCGTTTTTGTTCTTTCTAGCGCAATCATTTTTTTAGGCTTTCTTTTTTGAACATATTCTAAGGCGTGCAGCCCCACCCCACAACCCAGCTCCATGTCTAAACCTTGTGCACAATGGGTGGTTAAAAAATTTTGAATGTACTGCTGTTCCTTTAAACCTCGATGTCTGTAGGGAACTTGGCTTTTATCAAACTTTCTCACTCTACAGTCCTTATTTAAAAAAATTACATATTGCGCTTTTTATATAGCACATCCCATTAAACCATAGTAGTTTAGCCTGCAAGCTTAATAAATAACCCCCATTCGCCGTGCCAAGGAAAATATGCATTTTAGTGATTTTAACTTAAATACCAATGTCTTAGATGCTTTAAAGAAAATGCAATTTATCACGCCCACAGACATACAAAGCAAAGCCATCCCCTTGTTAATGCAAGAGGGCACCGACCTAATTGCTCGCGCCCAAACAGGAACGGGCAAAACCGCCGCCTTTGGAATACCTTTATTACACAAAATAGACCCTTCCCTACACTCTATACAGGCCGTTATTTTGTCACCCACCAGAGAACTGGCTGCGCAATTAAAGGAAGAAATGGACAAGTTGTCTGAATTTACCGATATTAAAAGCGTTTTAGTTATGGGAGGCACCGCTTATGAACGCCAAAAAAGAAACATTAAGCAGGGAAAGCCACACATTTTAATCGGCACACCAGGTAGGGTTTTAGACCTTATTAACCAACGAGTAATTAGGTTGCACGATGCCCGTTATTTAATTTTAGACGAAGCCGATGAAATGCTAAATGTAGGCTTTTTTGAAGCTGTGCAAGAAGTTATTAAATCTTTTGAAAAAGAAAAACAAATGTGGATGTTTTCTGCCACTATGCCAAAAAATATTGTGCGCTTAATTAAAGAGCATTTTAATAATCCCGAAATGATAGCCGTCGATAAAAAAGAAAGCACTAACTCAGATATTGATCAACAGTATTATGTAGTTAGGCAACGCTACTTTCAAGAAGCTTTAAGCCGACTAATGCAGGTAGAGCCAAAAATGTATGCCATGGTTTTTTGCAAAACCAAATCTGACACTAAATCTTTAGGGGAAAATTTAATTTCCCAAGGATTAAAAGTAGAAACTTTACACGGCGATATGGCTCAGTCACAACGCGATTTATCGATGCAGCGATTTAAGTCTAAAAAAGTACAAATGATGATTTGCACAGATGTAGCGGCTCGCGGAATTGATATTCAAAACTTAACTCATGTTATTAACCTCGGCTTACCACAAAATGCGGAGTCCTATGTTCATCGCGTGGGAAGAACAGGCAGAGCTGGTAAAAAGGGAATCGCTATAACTTTGTTAGACCCTAGAGATTATTACAAAGTGGGAGGCTTAGAAAGATTTATTAACCAAAAACTTACGCACTCCAAACTACCCACCACAGCCGATTTAAAAGCCGCTTTAATTAATAAAGAAACAAAAAGTCTGCAATCTATTATTGATGCCGTTCAAGAAAGAAAACATGCCTTTAAAATTGACTCTAATTTTCAAACATTTAAACAAGGTTTTGAAGAACTATCTTCAGAAGAAATATTAAAAGTTGCTTTTACTTGGTTTTTTAATAACCAAATTAAACATTTGGATAATATCGGTAATTTAGACGCTACAGATATGGCCAGTCACCAAAACAACACTTTTGGCAGAATGAGCCGCGATCGCAACCGCGGAGGCGGAGGTGGTGGTGGCGCAAGACGCTATTCGAAATCTGGTCGGTCTGCTAGTTCAAACGATAGTAACCAAAGAAACAAACCTTTTGTACACAAAGGCCCTTTTGGAAAAGCAAAAAAAGCCTCTTCCGATTTTTCTAAATCAAGACCTAGAAGTCGCGGATTTTAAATATTATTTTTCTGCTTTTTGTCGCCAATACAACTCTACAGGAATAGCGTTGTTATAAATATTTTGCACAATATAACTTAGTTTTAATACGCTTAAAGCGGTTAAGCTAACATGACCAGAAATATTATTTTTAAATCGCTCTAAAATCATTTCTGTATCTAGTTGCAAGCGTTCGTCTTGCAAAATACTAATCAACTGCGCTTGCATATCTGCCGAATCAATATTGGAAATCATTAACTCATACAAGCAGGCTTCTTCTGTTTCCGCAGACATAGCTTCTGCAGAAAATGTTTTTTCCTCTTCCCCCTCGCCCTCCGTTGTTTCCGCCCCTTCTAGGTGACTGGTGGGTTCAGAATTGGTTTCGGGTTCGATGCTTGGTTCGATACTTGGTTCAATACTGGATTCGACACTGGATTCGATGCTGGGCTCAATACTGGGCTCGATACTTGGCTCAATGCTTGGTTCAATACTGGATTCGATACTGGGTTCAATACTTGGCTCAATACTTGGTTCGACTTTAGAAGAAATACTACCTTCTTCTTCCTCTTCTGTAATATTGCCCAATCCATCTAAACTAATACTTTTAGAGCAATTTTCACAAGTAATATAAAACTCATTTTCGGGCAGTTCTATACTAACTTCACAATAAGGACAAAGCTTTGCCATTTTTTAAGCCTTTATTTTTTTTGCTTCTTTTTTAGTTTACGCCTGTCTGCACGGTTCATAGCTTCTTCCCCTTGATCATGATTCAAGGGCTTTTCAGAAGATTCTTCGGGGGAGTTTTGCGCGTATCGTTGGGCAAAGTTAGACAAATCTGCCTCGTTGGCCCCCGTTAACTGATGACCATCTTGTAACAAGCCTTGTTGCTGCTCAAAATAAGCTTGTAGCTCTTGATCTTCTACTAACTGAACTTTCATTAGCTTTTCAATAATCTCTTCTTTAATAGCAAAGTTCATTGTAGAAAAAGCTTGAAAGGCTTCTTTTTTATACTCAATTAAAGGGTCTTTTTGGGCATAAGCTCGCAAATTTACTCCCTCTCTTAATTTATCCATTTGCGATAAATGCGCTTTCCAAAAGTTATCGATACTTTGTAAGCTAATCATTTGTTGCATATAAGAAAAATCATTTTTTAAGGCTGCTTTGCGCTCATCAAAAACGGTTTTTACAGACTGGCTAACTTGATCCGTAATACCTGTAATAGGCATGCTGCGATCAACACTAACTTGCAAATTAAATAATCGCTTTAAAGCACTTTCTAATCCAGATAAATTCCAATCACTAGGTTTTGCATTTTCGGGAACATAAGTGTCTAAAGTAACCGACATCACCTCTGACAACATGTCTAAAATTAATTGGTCTAAGTTTTTTCCCTTTAAAACTTTACGGCGCAAACTATAAATAGAGTGTCTTTGTTTGTTCATAACATTGTCGTAATCTAATAAGTGCTTACGCATATCAAAGTTATAACCTTCTACCTTTTTTTGCGCCCCCTCTATGGCTCGCGAAATCATTTTTGCTTCGATGGGCTCGTTATCAGGCAAGTTTAAAGTGTTCATAATTTTTTGTATGCGCTCGCCATTAAAAATACGCATTAAATCGTCTTCTAAAGATAAGTAAAAGCGCGTTGC
>JAAOIK010000039.1 GCA_015163855.1 Pseudobdellovibrionaceae bacterium | reverse complement strand
GCTTTGCTTTGTACTACTTTTTAAAGCATTGCTAATAAAGGCAATTTTTTGTTTTTCACAATATTCTTGAAGGGCTTTGTAAGTTTTGTTTCTAAAATTATTTTGAGCTATATTTTCTTTACCAAATACCTCTCCATGATGAAAATGCACTACTGTTAAGTGTATTTTTAAAGCTTTTTTTAATTTTTGATGGAGGGCTAACATAGCCATAGAATCTAAACCACCCGATACCGCTAAATAAATGCTAGACTCCACAGGAAGTTTTTGATTTTTATAAAAAGATAATAACTGATGCTCTAAATGACAAAACATAATAATTGGAATAAAATTAGCTTATCCATAAAGCTGTTTTACTCTTTTTTTGAAAGATTTCATCATAGTTTTTAAATTAACTTCTACTAAAGTTTTTTCAATAAGTTTAGGAGCAAAAAATTTTAATTTCATCTCTACTTCGTAAATTACATCTGTCGTTCCTTTTTTGGTTTTAGATTCTTTTAAAACCCACGAACCCTCTAAAGATTTAAAAAGTAACCCAGACTCTAAAGTCCAAGTAATTTCTTTATTCTTTTTTTCTTTTACTCGCAGCTGATAAGTAACATTTTTAATAATTGCTACTGTGTACTCAATAATTTTATAAGTTTTTGTAGATTTTAAAATACTAATACCTTTTACATCTGCTAAAAAATCAGGATAACTTTCGTAATCTGATAAAATATCAAATAGTTGCTTGGCAGTGCACTTAAAATTTTCTTCTTTTTTAACAAAGGCCATAAAACTTCCTTTTTTTACCTTTCCTAGTAAACTTTAACACTGTATCTTAAGTCTTTGCTTAAAATAGCGTAATTAGCTAATAACATAGCTTGCATTTCTTCAGACACCTGCATTATTGCCTTTCCTTTATCTAAAATTTGTTTTTTATCTTGAACACTTAAACTATTTTTATTTAATAAAGAAAAAACTTGCTGCAACTGATCTGAAAAATAAAACATAACCTCTGCAAGTAAAGCATCTTGAAGCCTATAGTTTTTAATTACTTTTTGTAAAGAAATAAAACTAGAACTTCTTTCTTTCCAACAAATTTTTAGTTGATTAAAAAAAACAATTAAATTATCCGAAACAATATACAAAGATTCTGCATACTGATTTAAGTGGTTTAATCCTACTTTTTTTTCTGTCCACTTATCTTTCTCTATCTGCTTTTTTTTTAAATCTAAATCAACCTGCGCATAAAGTTGCTTTAAATTATTTGTGTGCTGTTTTACATAAGCTATAGAAGCAGTCATTAAATCTTTTTCTGCTTTAAAATACTTAGTAACAAAAGAAGAATTACACACTTGTGGGTTAATATTTTTTGGAAGCGAAACAGAAAAAGAAAAGCTTTGCCAATACACGGGTTTAACAGAGCTAGAAGAGGGCAAAGCCACTGCCCCTGCGCGTACAGGCCATATAACGGCTATAAAAACCAGCCATCGCAAGAATAACTGAAATACACTTAATAACATAAGCTTATTTTGTACTTAATTACCCAATAAAAACAATAACCTTTATATTTTTTTCAAAACTTTAAACTATGTTCTGCTTGAATATAACGATGCGTTTTTGTTTGCGAACGAAAAACCACAGAATGGGTCTGCACCCTACCTTTGCCTAAGTGTCGAACCCCTTTTAAAAAAGGACCATCGGTTACCCCTGTAGCTGCAAATAATACAGGCCCTGTTGCTAATTGCTCTAAATGATAAATTTTATTATAATCAGAAATGCCCATCTTGCTGGCTCTTTGTTTTTCTTCTTCATTAGAAAATAGCAAACGGCCTTGAAAATCTCCATCTAAACATTTAATAGCCGCCGCAGTAATTACTCCCTCTGGAGCCCCTCCAATACCTAAAAGCAAATCAATACCCGAGCCTTGCGTACAAGTAGCAATACCTGCAGAAACATCTCCATCATCAATTAAGCAAATACGAGCACCCGTATCTCTAACTTGCTTAATCAGCTCTTCATGGCGAGGTCGCTCTAAAACCACCACGGTTAAATCAGAAATTGGCTTCTTTAATTTTTCACTTAAAATACTAATGTTTTTGGCAGGCGTGTTGTCTAAACTTAAACAGCCTTTGCCTTTAGGCCCACAAGCTAACTTATCCATATAAATATCGGGAGCATGTAGTAAATTACCTTTTTTGGCCGCAGCAATAACAGAGGTAGCACCCACCCCTCCCTTGGCGCAAATTGTGGTTCCCTCTAAAGGATCTAAGGCAATATCAATTTCGGGGAAAATTTCTGTATTTTGAATTTTTTTTGCTTCTTTTGTGTGAGCAAAACCCACAGGCTCTCCAATATAAAGCATAGGTGCCTTATCCCTTTCGCCTTCTCCAATAACCACTTGGCCTTTCATTAAAACCGAATTAAATGCCGTGCGCATGGCCGTTACCGCAGCTTGGTCGGCCTGCTTTTCGTCGCCTCGCCCCATCCAACGCGAACTAGCCAAGGCAGCGGCCTCTGTTACTCTAACAAACTCTAAAGCTAAATTTCTATTCATAATAATTACTTATTTTTTAGAGGACAGACCCCTACGATTTTACTTCATAGCCAGCAGCTATCCAGTCCATCATTCCTGAGTCTTTAATGCAGTATAAATTAGTAAGGCCTGCTTCTTGTAATATTTGAGCAGCCACTTGAGACCTTCCCCCAGACCTACAATATACATAAATTTTAGTATATTTTTTTAATTGCTCGGCCTGTTTGCCCACCTCTGTATGAGTAATGTTTATAGAGGAGGGAATTCTGGCTTCTGCAAATTCGTCAGGACGCCTAACATCTAGTAACAATTCCCCTTCGGGAACATTTTTATATATTTTATAGATTTCATCCATTTGCATAACAACTCCCCTGACTTTTTTACTTTCTGTATTTAATAACTAGCTTCGTGCTTAATGTCTACTATTTAGTTTTAAAAAACCTGATAAAGGTTCCATAAGCCCAATAAAAACAAAGAACCTGCCAATAGTTTTTTTAACACAACCGAGGGACATCGTTTTGCAAATTTTACACCTACAATAACCCCTAGTATTCCTATAATTAAAAATTGTAATAAAAAATACCAATCTAATTTTAAAAAATTATTTAAAGGTTGGCTTTGGTAATAAAAAAATAACGCTATTATAGAATTTACCACACTTAAAAATAGACTAGTGGCTACAGCTACAGAAAGTGGTAAAGAAAATGCTACTATAAACAGTGGCGTCATTAAAAAGCCTCCACTGACACCAAGGATTGCAGACAAAAACCCCACAATATAACTACAGCATAAAAAAAAGAAAATATTCACTACACGGGCTTTGCTACTTAACTGCTGCGTGTTTGCTCTTCGCCCTACTTTGTCTTTATATAATCTATAAAAAATTAAGCCCACTGCAATAAAACTCACTACGGATAATAATATCACACGCCAAAACTCTATAAGACTTGTAGAATAATGGACACCAAAAGAGGAACCTAAAGCGGCTAGCGGAAAAAATACGGCCGCTTTTTTTATAGAAATATCAGAAATGCGGCTCCAACCAGCAACACTGGAAAAAACCATCCCTATAATTAAGGACATTAAAACCGCAGAGGTAAAGCTATCCCCTTTTATGTATAATAAAACGGGCAAACTTAAAAGGGCTGGGCCAAAACCCAAAAGGCCTACTACTCCACCAATCCCTAATGCACAAAATAAAATCAGCATTTTTTCCTAAAATTACAAAAGTAAATTTTACTTTTTATTACCACTATCTATTGCCCCCATATTCCTCTTTTTAACCTATCAGAAACAAAATTTTAGCTCAAATATAAAAAAATATTTTTTTTTACTTCCCTCTTGAAGAACTGGTAAATTATGTGTAATAGATACATAAGAATATCAATATTTAACTAACAAAAAAAGGTGTTTTTTATGTTTAATGACTATTTACTAGCTTTCCTTGGAGGAGGCCTTATAGGGCTTAGCTCTATTTTATTATTATTATTTCATGGGCGTATCGCTGGAATTAGTGGCATGCTAAAGGGCAGTTTTATTAACAATGCCCCCGACAAAGGCTGGAGAATTTCTTTTATATTTGGCTTAATCATTATGGGCTTGTTACTTAACATTCAACAACCACAATTATTTTCCATTAACTCTTATTTAAATTACTGGGGAATAGGATTATCAGGATTATTAGTGGGAGCAGGTACTTACCTAGGTAATGGTTGTACCAGTGGGCATGGTATTTGTGGGTCTAGTCGCCTTTCTATTCGCTCTCTTGTGGCCACTGTTACTTTTATTGTTTCAGGAATGCTAAGCGTTTGGATGATGAAAACATTTTTTTAAAAAATAATAAATAGGAAAATTTTTTAACTAACTAATAAATAAATAAATAGGAAAATATGAAAAACACTATACACAATATTATCGCAATTAACTTAGGTTTACTTTTTGCAACAGGTTTAGCCATTTCGGGAATGACTAAACCGCAAAATATTATTGATTTTTTAGATGTAACGGGTAACTGGAACCCTCTTTTACTACTAGTAATGGCTGGAGCAATTCTAGTTTATATGCCCGCCTATTATTTAGTTATAAAAAAGAAAGATAAACCTTTACTAGATGAGGAGTTTTTCATACCTCCTCAGGGAAAAGTGGACAAACAACTAATTATTGGCTCTATTCTTTTTGGTACCGGTTGGGGAATTTCTGGTTTTTGTCCAGGCCCTGCTTTAACTAGCTTTCTTATTAACACTCAAGCAATAGTATTAGTTTTTAGTTTAATTGCAGGTATGTTTTTAGCTAAATTTGCACTGCATTACAAAAATCATTGTTGTAAAAAATAGCAGCTTTAAAGGTAGAGGACATGGAAGTAAAAGAATTTTTTGAAAAAATAACCGGAACAATTAGTTACATTGTTTATGACCCGGCAAGCAAAGATGCTTTAATTATAGACCCTGTGCTGGATTTTAATTCTACAGAAGGTACTTATAGTACAACCAGTTTTAACGAACAAATGGATTACATTAAAAGTAATAATTTAAAACCCTCTTTAGTTTTAGAAACTCATGCTCATGCCGATCATATTAGTTCCTCTCAATTTTTTAAAAAAGAATTTCCTAATATTTTAGTAGCTATTGGCAAAGATATTACAGAAGTACAAAGCGTATTTAAATCGATCTTTAAACTTTCCCATTTAGCCACCGACGGCAGTCAGTTTGATAAATTAATTAAAGATCAAGAAGAGTTTTTTGCAGGGTCTATAAAAATTAAAGCTATTCATACCCCTGGCCACACCCCTTCTTGCCTTAGTTATTTAATAGAAGACAAAATTTTTGTTGGCGATAGTATTTTTGTTCCAGAGACAGGAACTGGTCGTTGTGATTTTCCAAAAGGAGACGCAAAAACTTTATTTCATTCTGTAAAACAAAAACTATACACTTTAAATGAAGACACCAAAGTTTATGTAGCTCATAATTATCCAGAAAAAGGCGAACCTCTTCATTTTCAAACCACTATTAAAGATTTAAAAGAAAACAATATTCACATAAAGGAAGATACTAAATTAGAAGATTTTTTAAAATTTCGAAAGGATAGAGACAAACAATTAAATTCTCCAAAATTATTATTTCAAAGTATTCAAATTAATATCAATGCTGGTAAATTTGAGACTGATGAAAATGGCAATGCTTTTTTAAAAATGCCGATGTTTAAGGGGTAGATAAAAAATATTTACTTACATAATTGTAAATACTGTGTGGCTTTTTTTTCTGCATCAAATTTACTAATAAACTTATCTGTTATAAGTGGTGGATTTTTAATTACTTTTTTAATATTTTTTGAAAACTCTTCTACGCTATTAACAGGGGATAAAAACGGGCTTAACTCCTCTACCAAAATCTCTACAGGCCCTGTGCAACTGGTACTAATTACTGGGACCCCTAAGACAAGCGCCTCTATTAATACCATGGATAATCCCTCAAATTCAGAACTGAGTACTAATGCTTTTGCGTTTTTTATATAAGGATAAGGGTTTGGACAAAAACCTTTAAAAATTACCTGACCTTCTAAACCTAAATCTCGAACTAGCTTTTTACAGCTTCTACCATGTTTAGTATTAAAATTTCCTATTAATAATAATTTTTGCGTAACCTGTGATTTCTTATAAGCTTGAATTAAAAATTTATGCCGCTTCACTCTTGAAAAGCTGCCAACATGCACAATATAGTTGTTTTCCACAGGAACATACTCATCTGCTTGCTTTCGAATGTCTAAAAAATTTACAGGATTATAAATATACTCTATATTCTTTGGTTTCAACCCTGTACTTAACATAGATTTCATAACACCTTTAGACACTGTAATTATATTTTTTTTCCTATATAACTTTTTAATTAGTAAAGAGTACTTTAATTGACACAATAACTTAGTAATAAAAACCTTTTTCATTTTGCAATTATTTAACAAACTACTATGAATACAAAAATACAAATTTTCTACCTTTATATACTGACAAATTTTATCCGTAACAACGTTATTAGAAATAAATAAATCAAATTTTACACCAATTTCTATTACCTTTTCCTCTGTAATTCTTGCTAAATCTTTATATTTAAACTTTTTAGTTAAATATTTTTTGTGATTTAAAATATCCAAAATATGAATATTATATTTAATATGTTCAACACAGTAATCTACTCCATTGCCCAGTACTACAATATCAACTCTATGCCCCATATTTGTTAAAGCACTTGCCAAGTTTAAAACAACTCGCTCAGCTCCTCCGCCTTTTAAACTATCCACAAATAAACAAATGTTTTTCATTGTAACTTCCTAAGTTTTACCTACACAAATTTCCTAGTTTAATAGACAATCGCCAAAAAGGTCGCTTTAGTTCTCTAAAAAATTTTTTCCACCACTTAATAGATTTAACTTGAATAGTAGTTCCACCTACTAATTCTTCAGAATGACAAACATAAGACTTATTTAAAGAATAAACAGAAACTTTATGTTGATAAATTTTTTGTAGCATTACATCTATAGGGGCTAAATAATAAGGCATGGCTTGGTTAATATTTTTAGCAGCTATTTTTCCATAAATTCTTCCTGTTGTACCAAGAGCTGGTGTGGAAAATTGTTGCATAAGTACATCTTTAAAAACAGGTACACTAGTTTTTTTCCAAAACCCCGACCTTCCAGAGATATCTAAAATACTGGCGGTATCTAATTTAGATAAAATAGCTTCTATATTTTCAAAAAAGTCATTTTTAATTAAAATATCATCTTCTAATAAAATAGCATAATCTTCTTTTTGATTTTCTATTAAAGAAAATATTTTTTTATAACTTAAAAATAACCCTAACTCCCCTGCTAATGGTGAAGAAAAATGAGAAAACACTGTTCTTTTATTAAGCTTTATTACAGTATTTTCATCTAGCTGCCTGCCGTTAACCGCTGATACTCGAATAGCTTGCACTCCCAATTTATGAAATTGATTTTCCATAAAATTTTTTCTTTTAATACTAGTGTCTAAATTAATATAATAAATTTGATAATTCACAAAATTAATTTCCTTTATTTTTAATTAAAAGATTTTCCCAATTTAAAGTGGTTTTGCATATAAATTCAATGTTATCATGTTGAGGAAGCCAGTTTATGTTATTTTTTAGCTTTTTTGTATCAGACACCATGGTAACAATGTCTCCCTCTCTTCTTTCTGCTATTTTAACGCTAAAGTTTATCCCACTTACCTTTTTCATTGTGTTAACAATTTCTAAAACACTATAACCATGCCCATAACCACAATTAAAAATTTCACTTTTGTTTTGATTTAAAAAATTTAAAGCTTTAATATGAATATCTGCTAAATCACTAATATGAAT
>JAAOIK010000038.1 GCA_015163855.1 Pseudobdellovibrionaceae bacterium | reverse complement strand
GGAGGGACTCGAACCCACACGCCTCACGGCACTAGATCCTAAATCTAGCGTGTCTGCCAATTCCACCACACAGGCTTAACTAACTTATTTATGCTAACTTATTTTTTCTTTTTATCAATTATTTTTTTATAGTCAGCAGCTTTTAATAAGTGAAGCAATTCTTTTTCATTATCAATTTCCACTTTTACTAACCAACCCGTATTCATAGGGTCATCATTTAGGCTATCTAAATTATTTAAAAGTATGTCATTAACTTCAATAACAATACCCGAAACAGGAGCAATTAAATCGTTCATGGCTTTTACACTTTCCACCACTCCAAAACTTTCTTCTTTCACCACTCTTTGCCCCACATCGGGTAAATCTAAATACACTACCTCTCCCAAAGCCGATTGTGCGTACTCGGTAATACCAATGGTTACTAGGTTTTCGTCGGCATAAGCCCATTCGTGATCTTTAGTGTAATAATTCTCTTCTGGAACATATTTCATTACTTACTCCTCAAATAACAATTAATGGCTTAACAAACCCTACTTTCAGCAAAAAACCTAAGCTTAAGTCTCTTATTTTACTATCATACTTCTATTTTAAAAAAAAGGTAATTTTACCACTTTGGCTAAAAGTTTTTTAGACCGAACCTGCACCCAAACCTCTTGCCCTGGGTCTTTATACTCGGTTTTTACAAAGCCCATAGCTATGGATTTAGACAAACTAGGAGAGTAAGTTCCACTGCTTAATTGGCCAATCTCTTCGCCTTGCTGATTAAGCACTAAGTACGAGCTACGAGCAATACCCCTGTCCTCTAGTTGAATTCCCACTAAATACTTATTAAAGCCTTTAGCTTTTTCTTTTAACATACTAGTTTTACCCAAAAATTCTTTATCTTTAGAAACCACCCAAGATAGCCTCGCCTGATAAGGGTTAACCTGCTCATTAAGCTCATTACCATACAAAGGATAAGCTTTTTCGAGGCGTAAAGTATCCCTAGCCCCTAAACCAACGGGCTTAATACCCAAGGCCCCTCCCCACTCTAATAGCTTTTGCCACAAGCTGGCTGCAAACTCGGTTTTGACAAAAATTTCGCCACCTTTTTCGCCCGTATACCCTGTGCTGGCAAATAATAAATCGGTGTTATTCCAACTAACCCACTGCATTTTAAAAGGCTTTGCCTCTTCAATACCTAAAAGCTTTAAAAGTGCGAAAGCCTTAGGCCCTTGTACCGCAATTTGAGCCCACTGCTGACTTTCATTACTAACAGTGGCACCACAATTGTTTTCACTAATAAACTTCCAATCCTTTTCTATATTGGCTGCATTTACACACAACAAGTAATTAGCCTTTTCCTCTAAGCAATAAATGATAATGTCATCAACAATTCCGCCATTTTTATTAATTAAAAGATTATATTGTGCTTCGTTTTTTTTTAACTTTTCAACACTTTTAGAACACAAATGCTCTAAAGTTTTTAAAGCCTGTTCGCCTTTTACAAAAAACTCCCCCATATGAGAAACATCAAACAAGCCTCCAAAAGATCGCACTTGTAAATGTTCTTTGGTTATTCCCTCAAACTCCACAGGAAGAAGCCAACCCGCAAAGTTTAACATTTTTCCATTATGTTTTAAGTGTAAGTCATACAAAGGGGTTTTTTTTACATCCATAGCTTCCTTATTATTTTTCTTATAAATAGTCTCTATTTTTTACTATAAATAACCCAGTTAAAGGTTTGTTTATAAAGACTTTTACTGTACTTTAATTTAATAAGCAATATACTTATAGCAAAAGCTAGGGTTATGTTTTGTAATCCAATTTTAAATAAATAAAAGTTACAACAATATGAAAATAGGAAAATATATATTGAAATTAAAACTCTTCTTTTTTTTATTAATCACTAGCTTTTTTAGTAATAATGCATTTTCCGAAAATTATCACTACCAACCTCACTTTAAAATTTTAACTCCCTTTATTAGCAATAGCGGTAATGGAAGCATTCAACTACAATTAAATTTAAAGTCGGGCTACAAAGCCTATATTAAAGCCTTTCGCTTAACTGCAAAACCTTGGCTGCTGTTTTCTGCTCCAAAAGTAAATCCCACCTACCACATACAAGACCCCTTTAGTAAAATGACAAAAGCCGTTACCAGCGGAAAAAGCACTTTGTCATTTACTTACGAAAACATTAAAGATTGGCCTAAAGATTTAAAAAAAATACCTTTATATATAAAATACCAAATTTGTACAAAAACGGTTTGTTATTTAAAACAAACAAAAAAATTATACATAACAGTAAAGCATTTAATCGCTCCAATTAATAAAGCTAGTAATGTTTTAAAAAGCACAGCCTTATCCAACAACAATGCCTTTATATGTGATACTCACTTTTTTTCTTTTCAGTGCTTTAGGCAGTTAGATGAAAACATTTTACTAAAAAAAATGAACTCTATTTTGACTTCTAAAAACTGGGGAGTTTTGCTAATTATTTTATTTATTACCGGTTTGTTAATGAGTTTTACTCCCTGCATTTTACCCATGATACCTATCACTTTAGGTATTATTGGGATACAAGAACATAAAAGTTTAAAGCAAAAATTACTAACCACATTAGCTTATTCTTTGGGAATTTCTTTAACTTATGCTTTTATGGGAGTGTTAGCCGCTCTTACAGGAAGTTTATTTGGTAGTGTGCTTGCCAACCCTTATGTGCAATTTATCTTTGCTTTGATTTTCTTTATTTCTGCCATGAGTTTATTTGGATTATTTTCTATTAATGGTCCATTAAATATTTTTCAAAAATATAGCTTTAAAAAAAGCACTAATATACTAACTGTTTTTCTTTCAGGGCTTGTTGCTGGCTTAATTGCTTCGCCTTGTATTGGGCCCGTATTATTAGGAGTTTTAAGTTTTGTAGCTACATCACAAGATGCTTTATTAGGTTTTGCTTTGTTATTTGTTTTAGCTCAAGGTTTAACTTTTAGTTTAATTATTGTTAGCCTAACTGGAGGCAGTTGGATTAAAAAATATTTGCAAAAACCAAAAATAATGCAAGGATCAAAAATTATTTTAGGAATAGGCTTTCTTTTGGGCTCTTTTTATTTTTCTTACCCTCTTTTATCTCCTCTAATAAATAAAGTAAACCCTAATGTTTCTAAGGGGCATAAACTTTGGTCTCCTTACTCTTCTTCTGCTTTTCAAGTGGCTTTAAAAAACAACAAACCTATTGTTTTAGATTTTTATGCAGACTGGTGTTTATCCTGTTTAGAACTTAATGCAAAAGTTTTTGGTTCAAAAGCTATACAAGAAATAAAATCACAATTTACATGGTTGCAAATAGATGCCACCCATGAAAACCCAATGGTTTTACAGTTACAAAAAAAATACAATGTGCTAGGTTTGCCAACAGTTTTATTTTTTTCTAAAACAGGAGTTTTGCAAAACCAACTACGCTTAACAGGCTTTGAAAATGCTAAAAAAGTAAAAAAGCGTTTAATTAAATTATTAAATAAGAAATAAAATGATTTTAGTACAAGATATATTACAGCATTTAAAAAGTTTAGAAGTAAGCAAAAATATTGCTCGTCTTAGCTTTTATAACTATTTAAATTTATTTCATAAAAAAGAAGAAGAATTTAACTTTACAATAGTGCAAAAATTTTTTTTAAAAAATTTACACTTTTCTTTTTGGAAAGAAAATATTATTTTACTGCAAGACACTCTTTGTTTAGATTTAAAAAGATTTTCTTTTTCTTCACTTATAAAAAAAATGACTGAAAAAGAGTTAGTTTATGTAAAAAATTCTGATAACTTTTTAGAATATTGTAAAGAAATAAAAAATGCTTTTAATCGCAATACACAAGATAATAAAAATGCTTCTGTACTTTTAAATAATAGAGATAAAAAAATTTACGAATTTCAAAAGTTAATAAAGCATAATAGATGCTTAAAGGTTTTTACTCATCCCTGTAATAAAAAAGAGGTAAATATTTACACTAACCTGTTTTTTTTAAAACCTCCTTATTTGCAAAACTTACCAGCTATCAGCTCTTTACAATACGATTATACTGCAAACTTAGAAACCAACCACCTTCAATATATTCAAATATCCTCTTTAGAAGCGATTATTTTTTTTAAAGACAATTTACAGCTTTTTACAGGTTTAGTAGTTTCTGGGCATACCTATAAGATTACTAATTCTTTTACTAAACTGCCTTTGTGCAAAATAGAGCTACTTGGCAAACATTTAGATAATATAGAAAAATTTTTTGATTTAAAAAAAATACAAGGTATACATTGTTCAGTAAAAAAGCTAAACACTAATATAAATTTTAACTAAATATTTAAGTACAAAATGCGAAAAAAAACATCTATAAAAACAATATCTACAAAAAAGGCTTTTTCAAAAACAGTGCCTGCAAAAACAGTGTCTGCAAACACCGTGTCTGGTACTAAAAAAATTGCACATTCTAAAAAAACCGATCAACTAAAGCTGCGTGCATTAAAAAAAGCCAAACATATAAAACCTAGTGCTATAGATCAAACAAAAAAATCTATACATCAAAAAATGCGCTTAAATCAATTTATAGCACAAACCACCCTTTTAAGTCGTAGAAAATCAGAAGAATTAATTATTAATAAAGAAATCCGAATTAATGGAAAAATTATTACCAATTTATCTACACAAGTAACCCCCTCCCAAGATAAAGTTTTTCATAAAAAGGTTTTATTAAAACTGCCTCGGCATAATATTTATATTATGTTTTATAAACCAGCCCAAGTTTTAACTAGTATGAGTGATGGAGAAACCAAAAGAGCCCATGTGGCACAATTTTTTCCACAATTAAAAAGTCGAGTATTCCCTGTGGGCCGATTAGATTGGAGCTCTGAAGGGCTTTTACTTATGACCAATGATGGCGAATTTTCACAAAAAATTATTCACCCTCAATTTAAAGTTACTAAAACTTATTTAATAAAAATAGATAAACCCATAAGTGCTACTCATAAAGCAAAACTGCTAAACGGTATTCCCTCAGATATTGGTAGGTTAAAAGCTAATCATGTTCATACTGTAAAACAATACTCTAGAAATGATAAAAAAACTAAATATAGCTGGGTGCAAATTCAAATTAATGAGGGAAAAAATAGAATGCTGCGCCGAATGTTAAGCAAGCTAGGTTACCGCATACAACGCTTAAAAAGAATTGCTATTGGAAACTTAAAATTAGGAAAGCTTCCTCAGGGACAATTTACTTACCTAACCCCTCAACAAGTGGATAAAATATTTACACCTATAAAAGAGGTGAAAAAATTTAATACTGATTTAACAACTAAACCTGTATCTAAAAGAAGAAATCTTAAAAATAGACCCACTCGAGAAAAAAGACTAGGCCCTATTAAAGAGAGTAAAAAAAGAACCGTTACAAAAAGCAAAGTTAAAATACAAAAAAGTCGTCGAAATAGAAAATAGTATTAGATATAAAACACTTTGCAGGCGCGTTGCTTTGTAGGTTCGTTACTTTAAAAATTTTAACTTTTCGTCATGGGACAGTAATCGCCACTGCCCTTCTGGTAGGTCGGCTAACATTAAACTACCAATTCTAACCCGTTTTAACCCTGTAACTTGCAGTTTTACCAACTCACACATTCGTCGTATTTGTCTTTTACGACCTTCAATTAAAACCATTTTTAATAAATTTTCTTCTATTTCCATAATTTTAACCGGCTTTAAAGGCTGACCATCTAAATACAAACCTTTATGTAATAAGTCTAAAGCCTCTTCAGTGACTTCGCCCTCGACTCGTACTAAATATTCTTTTTCCACCGAAGCAGAAGGCCCAATAATGCTTTTGGTAAGTCTTCCATCTTGGCTTAAAACTAACAAGCCTTTGGATTCAATATCTAACCTACCCACAGGAGCCAAAGAAGATAAATCCTCTTTACTTAAAGCCTTACCTTCTTCGAATCGGGAATAACGGTTTTTTGGTAACAACAATTCACTAGCTGTAGAATAATTTTTTTCTGGTTGGCTAGACACATAACCTATGGGCTTGTTTAAAATTACACTAATTTTTTTATCAATATAGGCTTTTCCCTCAGGAGTTAGCTGTACATCAACAGTATCTTTTACTTTTGTACCCAAAGTATTTACAATATGGCCATCTACTAAAACCCATGCATTTTGTATACAAAAATCGGCTTCACGCCTAGAACAAATTCCTTTTATTGTCATTAATTTAGATAATCGTAATTCTTCACTCATAATAAACCTTGTGGATTGAAAAATAGGTGTTTTATTTTTATTCTTATTTTTTTAAACTCTTTATTTTCAATTTTTAAATTACTTTTATGGCTTTAAAGCAGCTTTATTTTTTAAAATGCTGATCGATTTCTCTTTTTAAAGATTTTTGTTTTAAATCGGCTCTTTTATCGTGCATCTTTTTTCCTTTAGCTAAAGCAATTTCTAATTTTATTAAAGATTTAGAAAAATAGAGTTTTAAAGGGATACAACTTAAAGATTTTTCTTTCATTGTTTGTTGAATTTTATTTAATTCTAATCGACTTAATAATAATTTTCGTAATCGCTCTGGCTCATGATTATTATAACTACTAAATTTATATACATTAATATGCGCTTTTTGTAAAAAAGCTTCGTTATTTTTAAAAACAACATAAGAGTCTTTTAAATTAACCTCACCTAATGCTAAAGATTTAACTTCACTGCCTGTAAGAACCAAACCGGCTTCATATTTTTCTAAAATATGATAATTATGAAAAGCTTTTTTATTATTTACAATAATCTTAATACCCATACAAAACCTTTTACTTACTAGACTTATACAAATTATAAAGAGAATAAAACTCTTCGGGGCTAACATTTTCTGCCCTTTTTGTTTTACTACCTGTAATAGATACTATCTCATCTACAGACAAAAAAGAAGAAAGATTTTTTACCAGCATTTTTCTTCTTTGCGAAAAGGCTTGCTTTACAAATAGAAAAAAAGCTTTTTCTAAAGCTAAAGACTTTCTAGAAAAATACAAAACTCTTCCCGCAACCTTAGGAGCTGGATAAAACTCTTGAGGTGACACATCACACAATTTATTAATATCCCATACTAATTGCCCAATTACAGAAAGTATTCCATAAGCTTTGCTGTCTATAGAGGCTGTAATTCTTTGTGCCACTTCTTTTTGAAACATAAGCAACATGTGTTGAATATTTAAAGGTCCTAAACTTCGATCAATAAATAATCTAGAAGAAATTTGATAAGGTAAGTTACTCACTAAAACGGCATTGCCTTTTATATTTAAACTCTTCCAATCTAACTGTAAAGCATCTGCTTCTATAACTTTTACTTCTTTAGATTTCCAATATTTAGCTAAATCACGATCTAATTCGATTACTGTATAGTCGTCATAATTTAATAAATGATTAGTTAAAGCCCCTAAACCTGGTCCAATTTCTATTAATGAAGACTGTTTTAATATAGTATTTATTTTAGAAATAATTAACTCTACTACATTTTGACTAATTAAAAAATTTTGTCCTAAGCTAAATTTAGGCTGTAAAGATAATTCTTGTAATTTAGCTAATAGTTGTTTTTTTATCATCAAAATATACTAGTCATTTTTAATAAATATTATCCAATATATAATTGCTAGGATCCACAGGAATTCCTTTAACTCTAATTTCATAATGTAAATGAGCTCCTGTGGAAGAGCCTGTGTTGCCCACAGCGGATATAACATCCCATCGTTTAACTTTAGCCCCTAATTTAGTAAGTATTTGCGAATTATGAGCATAATAGCTTTTTACCCCATAACCATGATCTAAAATTACTAATTTACCATAGCCTAAATCATAACCCACATGAGAAACGATCCCTTCGGCCGAAGCCCAAACAGGAGTACCAGGAGGAGCTACAAAGTCTAAACCTTTGTGCAATGCTATTCTTCCTGTAACTGGATTTCTTCTATAGCCAAAAGTAGAACTTTGCCATCCCTTTACAGGAGCAATGTTTGGAGTAGCTGCTAAAAATTCTGTTTTATCCCATAAGTTTTCATAGATATTTAAAGCATTATTTTCTACTAATGCGCTTTTTTTATTAAGATCCAGTAACTTTTCTGATAATTTTTCATATAAATGTAATTGTTTATCTTCTAATAATGGGTCTGAAAATAAGCGTGTATTATCAGATAACAAAAAATCTTTTTTATTGAGTACATTATTATCTGGAAACACTTTAGTGTCTTTTAAGGATAGCTCCAAAACCCTTTTATCATCAGTGATATTAGATATTAGTTTTAGTTTTTTTGTATAAGTTTGTATTCTATCTAAATAATTTCTTATTTTTTTGGCTTCAACATTTAGTTGAGACATCTGTTTTTTTAATAATCGGTTTTCTATTGTTAGCTTTTTTAAATTACCTGTTTTAATTAATAAAGAAAAATAATCTATAAAAAAAGAAAATAATAAAATTACAAGAATACCTAAAATTAAACTTAAAAATTGTAATAAAGTAGAAGACAATTGCCAAGAGCGTGTTTTGTCAGAGTTATTACTAGTTAAAATTAGTGTAAATTTTTTGTTATTTTCCATAGATATGCAAAAATCTTTTATTAAGATTTATTAAGCTTTATTTCAATCCATAATACAGACACATTATCAATACTTCTTCTTTTGTTAGACAATTGTACTAAATCTTTGGCTATAGTTTTATTGTTTCTTGTTTTTAATAACTCTGCTAATTCTTCATCAGAAATCATTTTATTTAATCCATCAGAGCATAACAAAATATAATCTCCATTTTGCAAAGGTCTTTCAATAACGTCTACTATAACCTCAGAAGCATAGCCCACACTGCGAGTAATAATGTTAGCATTAATATTATCAATAGATTGCCCCATCCTTAAACTTTCTTCTGCTAAGGAATGGTCTTTAGTTATTTGCCATAATAAATTATCTCTAAATAAATAGGCTCTAGAATCTCCCACATTAGCAATATAAAAAGTATTATCAAAAGCAAGGCAACTTACCATAGTTGTTCCCATACCCGTAAATCCTTCTTTTTTTTGAGCTGTAGAATAAATTGATGTATTGGCCTGTGAATAGGCTTTTTGAATATAGTGAGAAATATTAGATTCTTTTAAAGATGTTTTATTACCATCTAAAAAAGAATATAATTCTTCAGTAGCTATTTTAGAGGCTAAAGCCCCTCCTTTATACCCCCCCATTCCGTCGGCCACTGCATACAAATTAAGTTTCTTATCTATTAAAATAGCATCTTGATTTTCTTTACGAACAGAACCTATATCGGTTTTTCCCCAAGCTTGAATTGTAAACATAAATTACTCTTTTTAACTTTTACTACCAATTTTATATATATATCTAAGTCATTGATTTTCTATACATTATTAAACTAACATGATTTGTATTTTAAGCAAATAAAGAAAAAATAGCCAAGTTTTCACACTTGGCTATTTCTTAGCAATGAAGATTATTAGTAAAGGTAATATATTACAATAAATCTAATGTTTTTTGTGTATAAAAAGTTCTATAATCTAGATATTTATTAATAAAATCTTTGTCTGTTATAGTATAAGGTACATCTGGATTTACACCATTATTTTCAATTTCTTGTCCATTAGGGTGATAAAATAAAGTTTGTGTTAATCTTACCGATATTTGAGAAAAAGGTAAATTAGGAATAGAGGCTACAGAACCACCTAAACCAGAAGTTTTTGTTCCCAAAATCGTTGCACGATTATAACCTTGCATTAAAGCTGGGAAAGCATCTCCTCCAGAACCAGAAAGTTCATCGGTTAATACAGTAATAGGTTTTGTATATCTAGCTTCTGCATTTGGATAAATTTTTTGTAAAGAAATTTTATCTGTTAAATACTTATTTCCTAACCAAGCGGTTTTTACTTGAGCTAGAAAATGCTTCCAAATAGAGAAACCTATTACATTAGGGCTAGCTCTTTCTACATAACTTTTTAAAGAGATATAAACGCTCTTATTAGCCACTAATCGAAATAAAGCATTGTTTACAGGTCTGTCTATAAATAGTCCAAACATATCTCCTAAAAAGGTTACACTTCCACCACAGTTATGATCTTGGTCAATAACTAAGGCTACTGTGTTTTTTTCTAGTTCACTAACAGCATAAGCATAGTTAGCAAAAACCTGTTTAGACTGCTCTCCAAAGGAATAATGAGGGATTCTTAAATAGCCTACATTTCCTTTTTTTGTAGGGTAATAATAAGCTACAAAAGGCTCTTTCATAATTACCGTAGCATCTGCTGGTATAGCAATACGAGTACTAGGGCTACATGCATAAGTTACTTCTGCAAACGAGTCTTCTTTTAGTAAAGAATCGAAACTATCTGATATAGATAAATTTTCAATGGGATTAAATACTACAGATTGATTACCGCTAAAATTTTGTAAATTTTTAGATTTTTTTCCAAACTTTTTATTTTCATCTAAAAATTCTCCAGAAAATTTCCATTTTCTATTAACATTTACTATTTTTCCAGAGGATTTTAATTTTACACGCAATATTACTTTATTATTAACAGGTACTGGTAACAAAGAGCCTGGTCTAATAGTTAGCAACCATGCTGCCCAACGAGTTTCTGTTTGTTTAGAACCTGAACCTATATATTTTTTTAATTGTCTTAGTACCTTTTTTACTGGCTTGTTGTTAAATTTTAAAATTTCATCACCAGGGCTTAACTGAATATTACCAGGTACAGGAAGAGCCAATTGTACTAAAATTTTTCCGTTTACCCACTCAGTACGCAAAGGTAAGCTGGCTCTATATGATGTAGGAATTCTAGTAGAAAAGTGACCATCTCGAAAGCTAGAAGTAAATTCTCTAATAGTGTAATAAAACTCACCATTAGTTTTTGCTTTAGCTACTTTTTTTCGAAATTTTTTAATAAGCTTGTTTATATTAACAATTCTATTTTTAGTTTTATACTCTAAAGGTCCATAAGAGGATTTAATATGAGAAACTAAATAATGAAAATCTAGTAACCTTTGTTCTTTAGTTAATTTTTGAGAAAAAGCTACGTTAGAATTAATAGCTATACCTAATACTATAATGCTAAACCAAGAAACTATTTTGAACATCAGTAAACCTTTTGTTAAATTTGTAAACCAGACTTCGGTCTGGCTTACGGGCATAGTTTCAAATTATGGTCTTTTATTCATTATGCATTGCAAAAAAATGCAGGGTTTTTATATTTTTTGAGCCACTGTTAAGCCCTCAAATGTGGGGATAATCATAGAGTTAAAAAGCTTTAAGTTACTTAAATCATTATTGAAATCTACCATTACTTGATGGTGTTTATGCGCCGTATTATCTCTAGGTTCATGATACACTGAGCCAAAAAGAAAACTATTGTCAGCTATAAGCAAACCTTTGGTTTTAAGGTGTTTTACTGCCCATTTTCTATAATTATTGTAGTTAGATTTATCTGCATCAATAAAAATTAAATCAAAATCTTCTTCTTTAGAAAAGTCGTCTAAATGAGGCAATGCTTCGCCAGAATACCATTGAATTCTATTTAGTTCTTCTGTGCCTTTCATTAATTCTTTAGCTTTACTAATATTTTTTGGGCACTTTTCGCAAGCGTAAACACTAGAGTTCCTTCCTGCTGCATGAGCTAAACAAAAAGTAGAATATCCATATAAAGATCCAATTTCTAAAATCCTTTTTGCTCCAGAAAACTTAACAAAAAAAGATAAAATTTGTGCTTCATAGGGACTAATATGAATTCTTGTTTTATTATCTTTTTTTAAAGCTTCTCGAATACTAGATTGAGTATCCATTTCTTTTCCAAAAATACTATTCATATAATTTATTTGCGCACTATTTTCTTCCCTCATAAGTTCCTTTGTTTATTAGTAATTTACTTGTAAAAATAAACTACTTCCCTATACTATTAAAGAGTAGGAGAAGCAATTATGCCATCAAAAGAAAATACTATTGTTGTTAAAAATTTAGAAGTAGCATTTAAAACTAGTGAAAACTATATTAAGGCCGTAAATGATGTTTCCTTTTCTATTCCTGAAGGAAAAACCATGGGAATGGTTGGCGAATCGGGGTCTGGAAAAAGTATTTCTGCACTTAGTATTATGGGCCTTATCCCCTCTCCTCCAGGAGAAATTACCAATGGAGAAATTTTTTTTAAAGGAGAAAATCTTTTAAAAAAATCAGAAAAAGAAATGCGGTCTATTCGTGGTAATAAAATTTCTATGATTTTTCAAGAACCTATGACTAGTCTTAATCCTGTGTTTACTGTGGGCGATCAAATTTCTGAATCGGTTATTTTACACCAAGGGCTTAATAAAAAAGAGGCTTTAGAATACTCTATGGATTTAATGGACCAAGTAGGGATACCTAATCCTAAACAAAGAGTTGGTTCTTACCCTCACGAAATGAGTGGCGGACAAAGACAACGAATTATGATTGCCATGGCTATTGCTAGTAAACCAGAACTATTAATTGCCGATGAACCCACTACTGCCTTAGATGTTACAATTCAAAAACAAATTTTAGATTTACTATTAAATTTAAAAGAAAAATATAATATGAGTATGTTATTTATTACTCATGACTTGGGAGTTATTGCTAATATTGCTGATAGCATTAGTGTTATGCATCGTGGTAAAATCGTAGAACAAGGAAACACAAAAGATATTTTTTTAAACCCTCAACAAAATTATACTAAGGGTTTATTAGCTTGCCGACCTACCTTAGAAAAAACTTGTCGCCGACTGCCTACAGTGGAAGATTTTTTAAATAATGTTAATTCTACTCAAAAAGTAGAAGAGGTGCAAAAACCCTTACAATCAAAAGTGTTTAATAAAACGCTACTAGAAGTAAATAATTTGCATAAATATTTTCCGCTAAAAAAAAATATATTTGGAAAACCCTCTTCTTGGGTAAAAGCTGTAGATGATATTAGCTTTAAAGTTTCTAAAAATGAAACTTTAGGTTTAGTGGGAGAATCGGGTTGTGGAAAAACCACATTAGGAAGAACTATTTTACGATTAACTGAGCCAACTTCTGGAGAAATTTTATTTTACGGAAAAAATATTACTAACTTAAATAAAAAAGAAATGAGAGATATGAGAAAAAAAATTCAAATTATCTTTCAAGACCCTTATGCTTCATTAAACCCAAGAATGACTATTGGTTCTGCTATTATGGAACCTATGATTATTCATGATTTGGGTACCAGAAACGAAAGAATTAAAAAAACAGAATCTCTTTTAGAAAGAATGAATTTACCAGCCAATGTAATGAATCGCTACCCTCATGAATTTTCTGGAGGACAAAGACAAAGAATCTGCATTGCAAGAGCACTTGCTGTGCAACCAGAATTTATTGTTTGTGATGAGTCGGTTTCTGCCCTAGATGTATCCATACAAGCGCAAATTTTAAATTTATTGTTAGACTTACAAGAAGAACTAAAATTAACTTATATTTTTATCTCCCATGACCTTGGAGTAATTAAATTTATTTCTGATAATATTGCAGTTATGAAAAATGGTAAATTTGTAGAATATAATACTTCTGAAGCTATTTACAAACAACCTCAACAAAAATATACACAAGATTTATTATCTGCTATCCCTAAAACTCTTTAAAAAATATTACTTTGCTTTAGATTCTAAAAATTTTTCGCTTTCTAAAGCAGACATACATCCTGTACCTGCGGCAGTAATGGCTTGTCTATACTTAGTGTCTTGCACATCTCCACAAGCAAAAACTCCTTTTACAGAGGTTTTAGTGCTGTCTGGTTCGGTAATAATATAACCAACTGGATCTAATTTAATTTGATCTTTAAAAATAGTGGTGTTTGGTGTATGCCCAATGGCTAAAAATACACCATCTACTACTAAATTACTTTTTTCTTTGGTTTTAATATTTTGAATAGTAATAGAACTAACCACATCTTTTCCTAAAACTTCGGTCATGGTAGTGTTCATAATAATTTCAATTTTTTCATTATTTTTAGCTCTATCTGCCATAATTTTAGAGGCTCTTAATTTATCACTTCTATTAAGAAGATATACTTTTTTAGCAAATCGAGTTAAAAATACTGCCTCTTCCATTGCAGAATCTCCTCCCCCAATAACACATACCACTTGGTCTCTAAAAAAAGCAGCATCACAAGTGGCACAAGCAGAAACTCCTTTTCCTAAAAAGGTTTTTTCACTTTCTAAACCCAAATACTTGGCCGAAGCGCCTGTGGAAATAATAACCGTGTTTCCTTTATATTCTTTATCTTTTACAAATACAGAAAAAGGACTTTTAGAAAAATCTACTTTAGTTATATTTTGACTTAAAATTTGCGTTCCAAAACGACGAGCTTGATCGCCAATAGCTTCCATTAACTCGGGACCCATAATGCCTTTAGGAAACCCTGGAAAATTTTCCACATCGGTGGTGGTCATTAATTGTCCTCCAGATTCTTCCCCTTCAAATAATAAAGGCTTTAAATTGGCTCTTGCAGCATAAATGGCGGCTGTATAACCAGCAGGGCCTGAACCTATAATTATAACATCATGAACGGTTTTACTGAAATCAGAACTCATTGTTTTACAACCTGTATTAATACCTTCTTCTATATCGTCTTCTGTATCTTCTATCGCTAGAACTTATGCAACGCTTTCGATAATCATAACAACAACTTTGATATTGATAAATTCTAGTATTTTCTTGTCTTTGCGCCGTGTAAGTGCCTAAAATATTTTCTAGCTTAGCAGTAGCTTCTGCATTAGACTTTGCAGAGATAATGTCAGTATTTATATCATAAGTTTTCGTTTGATTATAATATTCTACATCTCTGTTGCCATACTCAATATCATAAAACCACTTGCAATTTCTATATCTGTCTCGAACGCGCTTTTTGTGCTTTTTGTAATCACCTCTAGGGTAACATTCCAAATAACGATAGCTAACTGAACAACTTTCGTTAGATTGTATTAAATCTCCCCTAAAAACTTTTGTTTTAACTGTACCTTTTAAGCCCCAAGATTGATTTAATTCTTTTGCAGTTAGAGTTATTTTATGAACTCCTTTTTTAGAAATATTATTAATTTCTTTGTTTAAATAAGCGTCTATAGTGTATTCTTCATTTCCTACATTAATATCTAATGATAAGTTTTTTTTTCCAGAGAAATTTAATTCTGTAGTATAAACACCAGGTTTTAAAGTTAAATGTAATTCTTCGGTATCTTCATCACCATTTTCATCATCAGAAAATGGATCGTCTTGTATAATTGTAATAGGAAGAGAGCGTTTTACCTCAATATTCCCTTTAAAAGTTTTGCAAGAAGAAATGGCTAATAAAAAAATTAAACTCAGCAATAATGACTTAAACATATAATTTCCTTTTTTTTATACTTTTTAAATTATTACTCTATTTTTAAAAAACAAACAACTTTTTATTAATTTTTTAGAGAGAAATAATTTCTGATTAAAAAACTACCACTATATAGCAAAAAGACGGTCCATATAGCTCATAACTTGGCTTAAATCGACTCTTGTTTGCTCCATAGTGTCTAAGCGTCTAATAGTGATGGCAGAATCTTCTAAACTATCAAAATCTACAGTAATACATAATGGAGTTCCTATTTCGTCTTGCCTACGGTAGCGTTTACCAATGCTACCTCTATCATCATAGTCTATGGGGTATTTTTTGGATAAGTCGGCATACAACTGTTTAGCTATTTTTGTTAATTCTTCTTTTTTAGATAAAGGTAAAATAGCTAATTTATAAGGAGCCAAGGAGTGATGCAAATTTAAATATACACGCTTATCCTCTTTGCCATTATCTAGTGTTTTTATTTCTTCTGTGTAAGCATCACATAAAATGGCTAAGCATAATCTGTCACAACCAATGGCGGTTTCTATAACAAAAGGCAAAAATTTTTCTTGAGTGGTATCATCAAAGTATTCTAATTTTTTACCACTAAACTTTTGATGTTGTTTTAAATCAAAATCAGAACGATTATGAATACCTTCTATTTCTTGCCAACCAAAAGGAAATTTATATTCAATATCGAAAGCCGCTTTTGCATAATGAGCTAGTTCCCCTTGCCCATGAGGAGTAAATCGTAAATGACTTTCTTTTATCCCTAAGTTTTTGCAAAATTCCATTCTTTCTTTTTTCCAAAAATCAAAATGCCTTTCATCTTCTTTTGGATTTACAAAGTACTGCATTTCCATTTGCTCAAACTCTCTTGTTCTAAAAATAAAATTTCCTGGTGTAATTTCATTACGAAAAGATTTTCCAATTTGAGCAATTCCAAAAGGAAGTTTTTTTCTAGTGGATTTTTGTACATTATCAAAATTTACAAAAATTCCCTGTGCTGTTTCTGGTCTTAAAAAAACTTGCGACCCTTCTTCTTCCACAGGCCCCATATTAGTTTTAAACATTAAATTAAATTGTCTGGACTCTGTAAGAGAAAAAGACCCACATTTAGGGCAAGTTTTTTTATTATCTTTTAATAAAGCATGGTCTAAACGAAAACGATTTTTACAATCTTTACAATCTACCAAAGAGTCAGAAAATCCATCAATATGGCCAGAAGCTTTCCAAACTTGAGGATGCATTAAAATCGATGCATCTAGCCCCACTACCTCTTCACGATAAGTCATTTCCTTCCACCAAGCGGCTTTAATATTTCTTTTTAAATTTACTCCTAAGGGGCCATAATCCCAACAAGAATTTAAACCTCCATAAATTTCACTGCTTGGATAAATATAGCCTCTTTGCTTACATAGAGAAACTAAAGTCGATAAATCAGATAAGGTATTTTTCTTCATATAGAAATGATAAAGTAAGGCTTAGCGATGATCAACCTCTAGATGAAATTAAACTAGAAAAGTACTAGACTTAAAAGCACTTCTTTTTTATATATAGAAGAACTCTCTTTTTACAAAAAATCCATAAAGGTTTTTATGACAAATGCTAATCAAAGCTCCCCTAAACTTTCTTTACCTAATATTAAACATATTATTTTAATAGGTTCTGGCAAAGGAGGCGTGGGAAAAAGTACCCTTTCTGCTAATATTAGTATTGCTTTAGGCAAAAACCATAAAGTGGGCTTACTAGATGCAGATATTTATGGCCCTAGTTTAGTAAAAATTATGGGAGGGGAAACTTATCGACCCGAGCTCACTAAAGAAAAACAACTCATTCCCTTAAAAAGGCATAATATTCAATGCATGAGTATGGGGTTATTAATAGAAGAAGGCGAAGCGGTTGTATGGCGAGGGCCTATGCTGTTTAAAGCTATTTCTCAACTGTTTACCGATGTTTGTTGGGGAGATTTAGATTATTTACTGATAGATCTACCACCAGGAACAGGAGATGTGCCTTTAACTATTTCTCAAAAAGTAAATATTTCTGCAGCGATTACTGTAACTACACCCCAAAACTTATCTCTTATTGATGCAAAAAGAGCAATATCCATGTGGAAACAATTAAATGTTTTTCATTTGGGTTTATTAGAGAATATGTCTTACTTATATCCTCAAAACCCAGATATGGAAAAAATACAGCTATTTCCTAAGGGAGACTTAGAACATTTTTTAAAAACAGAAAAATTAGTAAAATTAGCAGAAGTTCCTTTTCACCCATATATTGGATTAAGTGCAGAGGCAGGTCAAAGTTTTGTAGAAGCTTACCCTGAACACGAAATTGCTAAGATATTTTTTACTATTGCAAAGCAAATAGAAAAAGCTTGTCCTTTATAAATCTATTTTTATTTTGGAATTATTAAATATCCACCAGAAAAAATTTTATAATTAGAACTTAATCTGTTTTTTCTTTTCAGTTTTTTAATAGAAATACGAAATTTTTTAGCAATATGGGAAATAGTATCCCCTCTTTTTATTTTGTAAATTTTACGATGTTTTTTTAATTTCGCTAATCGTTTTCTTAAGATTCGCTTAGTAGATATTTTTTTTCTTTTTCGCAACTTTTTTATACTAGATACAGCTCTTTTATTAGTCGTTTTATTTCGTTTTATAAGATTGCTGCCTAAGTGTTCTACTCTAGTACGACGACGAATTTTTAACTTCTGCCCAATGCGTAAGAAATTCTTTCTTTTTAAACGGTTTAACCGTCTTAAAGAAGACACTCGAGAACGGAATTTTTTTGCAATATAACTTAAATTATCCCCTTTTTTAACTCTATAATAAAAATAATAACTAAAAGTTAAAAAAGGCTTGTTAGAATAACTTTTAGGTAAACTTTTAAAAGCTAAAGATTTTAGAGAAGTTGGAACTCTAACAGCAATTTTCGATCCTTTTTTTACAGGAACCCAGTCGGTTAAATATCTAGGGTTTAATTTTTTCAATTTAGAAAAAGAAATTTTCATTTCTTTAGACAATAACTTTAAACTAATGGATTTTTTAACGGTAATATAATCAGAAGAAAAAGGCTTTTGATATTTTATATTATGAAATCCATACATTTTTGGATTTTTGGCAATAAGCAATGCTGCTAAAAATTTAGGTACATAATTACGAGTCTCTCGAGGTAAAATTTTTCTTCTTACAAAAGTCCAATATTCTTTAACTTTATATTTTTTTATATATCTTTTTATGCGATTTTCTCCCGAATTATAAGCGGCTAAAACCAAATACCAATCACCAAACATATTATGTAAAGTTTTAAAATATTTAATAGCTGCTTTTGTAGATAACACAGGGTCTTTTCTATCATCAACATAACCATCCACTCTTAATCCATAACTAGTAGCTGTCCCTCTAATAAATTGCCAATACCCCACAGCGCTAGCATGACTATAAGCATGCGAGGTAAAACCCGATTCGATTAAAGGCACATAAATTAAATCAATAGGTACCGAGTCTTCTTTTAATAAAGATTGCATTAAAAATTGGTAACGACTGGATCTTGCTAAATAACGGCGCATATGTTTGCGCCCACGACCTTGATAATAATAAATCCATTTTAAAACATACTTATTAATTTGAACGGGTATTTTCCCAAAAGGAAGGTCTTTTAAATCCTGCTCTACTATCTTACGACTTTTAGGATTCAGCGTCGTTTTAGAAAAGGGCGAATACGAACAAGATACAATAAAAAGGCTTAAAAAGATAAACTTAATCATAATAAATCTATTATAAGCTCATAGTATAAAAACTATCAAGAATAGTTTTAAAAAAAATCACTTTATTAAAGCCTTTCCGTACAGACCTTTGTATAAGAATTGGTTGCGTAAAATGGCCTTAATATAAAAACTGGTCTCTACCCAGGGCAGCTCATCAAACCATATCTCGTTTAAAAGCTTAGAATTGTTCTCTATCTTAAAAGAGGGGCCTCTAGACTTGATCCATTTCGATAAATTACCATATCCTACATTATAAGAAGCCAAAGATAATGGAAGATGACCACCCCATGCCTTTAATAATTGCCGTAAGTGCCTAGTTCCATAGCGAATATTCGTCTTTGCTTCAAATAACTCTCTTTTGGATACTGACTTCTTTCTTATCCCTAATAGCTTCTTTACTTCATTAGCTGTAGATATAATCATCTGCATTAACCCATAAGCATTTGCCAAACTATGGGCATCCACCTTAAACCCACTTTCTTGCCGAATAAGTGCAAATACTACACTAGGCTCTAAATGGTTTTTAACTGCATATTCTTCCACCAAAGATTTAAAAAAATGGGGGAATAATAGCTTTAGTAAAGACTTACGATGTACACTTCTATCCTCTTCCCATAAATAGTATAGTAATTTAATAGCCGATAAAAAATTATGCGCCTGGCTTAATAAATAAGTATAAACAAACACTCCAGAAGATAATGTTGGTAAGTTCCACGCTTTTAACTCCAATCGAGATTCTTTAAGCCATCCTGCCTTTAATAATAATTTTACTTTTTGCCATGACTGACTTTCTGGTTTATCTAAATAAATAGTCCATTTATCTCTTTTTTTAGTTTTATTGGTAAAAAAAGAAGGTAAAGATTTATCTAAAAATTTTAATTTTAAAGAATAGTAAGTTAAAGGATATTTTCGTAATAATTGTTTGTAATAAAATTTTGCTTTATAAGAATTATTTTGTTTTTTATGCAAAAAATACAAAAAATAGTATGCCTGTAAATGAAAATTATTTTTTGGTAATCTTACCAGTTTTTTTAACACTTTAATTGCAGAATTATATTGATTTTTTTTTATATATAAAAAACTTAAAAATAACATAGACCTTGGGATAATATTGTGACCCGAATATGTTTTAGGAAGTTTTTTAAACAAAACTTCAGCGTCGTCGTAGCTTGCTTGATAATAATATCCAGCCGCTATACGAAAATAATTATCCCCTTTCCATTCACACGGATTAGCATTTGTATAAAGATAAGCAATATCTTTATACTTGGCTTTATAAAATAACTTACCAACCCACTTGTTCAAAAAAACACACTTTAGCTTAGAAACTTTTTTTAAAACTTCAAAGGAGTTTTGCTTACTTTTGGGTAATGCTAAGTAAGCTAATAGTAGTGTTCTATTAACTTTACGGCTTCTTATTGAGCCATGATACATCTGTAAATATTGAATGTGCTTATTAAAAAATATTTTAGAGCTTCTAGACTTTTCCTTTAACTGATTAAAAGCCTTTAATTCCATTGGGTAATAAAAAATATTTTTTTTTCTTTTAGCTTTTGCTTTTTTATCAATAAATTTTATAAAATATTTTCCTCTAAACGCAGACAAAGAAAAAGGGTATTTTCTTTTTGAGCTATTTCTGTGATAATAAAAACTATTATTTAAAAAACTTTTAGCTAATAAAGAGTTTTTTTTATTATAAAAAATTCTTGCTTTAATATAAAATAAATATGTTTTTTCTTTATTAGAGGAAAAAAAGATACTTGTATTTATATTTTGCAATAGCTTTTCGACTTCACCTACTTTTCCTTTTTTTAAAGACACCTTAATTATAAAATAAATGGCATTTTTTAGTGCTTTGACTAACTCTAACCTAACGGGCTTATTTAATTTCCAAATATTAGGATAGCCTATATTTTTTTTGTATAAATAAACTCTATTATTTTTTGAAAATAGCTTAATACATTTTAATTTTTTAATATAAATCCAAGGAGCTATATTTTCTGGAGCTTTCCACTTGTTTATTGCCTTTAAACAAGCCTTAGCATTTTTATTTAGATATAAATTTTGAATGTTAGTTAATTTTGTTATAACTTCTTCTTCTTCTGGGGTTAAGTTATAGGTTAACTGATTTTTATTAGCATAATAAGTTACTTTATCTAAAGCTAAAGCGCTATTTACTTTAAAAATAAAAAATACTAATAAAAAAAAATACCTATACATATATCCTCAAAGTGATTAATTCATTATTATACATCATGGGTTATACTTCAACAGTATTTGTAAATAAAAGTATAATTTAGCAGATATCTCGTTCAATTGCTTTTTTAAGGCCACCGGTACTTTTTTAGAAAAGGCTATTGTTTCACATAGCATCAAAATTCTTTTTAAATCTGGCCCATATTGGCTTTGATAAGCCAACGGCAATTCATTAATCATTTTATTTAAAGATAAAAAATTATATTTTTTATTCTTAGACTTTTCTACTACCCAATAAGTTAAGTCTATTAAAGCTCTAGCTGCCTTTTTTTCATCAATAGGTAAAATATTTTTTTCTATTTCTAAAAATTTACTTTTTAAATTTAATAAATTGCTTTTTTCCTTATTTTTAATCTTACAGTATAAAATCCAAAGTAAGAAAAAAAATAGCAACAATAAAAAAGAAAGAATAAAGTATTTATTATATGTTTTTATTTTGTTTTTATTTTCTAATTTACCTATTTTTGTTTTAAATGATTTTTTAACAACATCATTTTTTTTTTCGATTATATTTTTTGTTTTTTTACTTAAAAGAACAGAATTTTTTACTTTAGGAGCTAAATAACCAAGGTTCTTTTTTACTAAGATATTTTTTTTTTGACTTAATAAAGTATAATAGACTTTTGTATGTGGATTGAAGGCAGTAAACCGAATAATAGGTAAAGCAATACTGCCTGCCACTTTAGGAATAACTAATAGTTCTATCTTTTTTTTACTGATACCCGATGCAAAAAAATTAATTTTTTCTTGAATATCATACAACTCTAAATTTTTGTCTAACTTTAAATTATCAAAATTAAAAGCATCTAAATTTCCTATGCCTTGTATAGTTACCTCCCATACAAAAGCTTTTCCTTGTTCAATTTTAGCTGTTTTTACTTGGTCACTGAGTTGAAATTCTCCCACAGCCCCTGAAAAAGTACCTTGTTTAGGTCTATCTGGTAACTTTATCACTTTTATTTTTTTTACATTAGAGCTACGGCGAAGCACAGAAGAGTTAAAACCAAAACTTGCTCTGTTAAAAACTTGTAGATCAACTATTAAAGGATCAATATTTAATTGCCCTAACTTTAAAGGAGAGACAAGGTAAGAAAACAATAAATGCTTTTGATAAATTTTATTATTTATAGTTACTTCTTTAGAGGTTTGTCTTCTATCTTGTAAACTTTGTAAATCTTTTTTCCAAAACGATTTTAATTTAGGCAATTGTTGTAAATCTACTCCAGAAACAGAAGCCCTTGTATACAAAAACCACCTTAATACCACTTGTTCAGATAAAAAGAGAATTTTTTTATCTAATTCTAGTTTAACAAAAATATCTGTTTTATTAAAAGTTCTTTTTTTCTGCTTAAAAGGAAAACTATCATCAAAAAAAGAATTTAAAGTATCAAAAGGATTTCTAGAGTTTTTTCTGCGAGCTTGAGGCTCTTTAACCACTTGTATTTTTACCGCTTTGGTTTTGTAAGTGGTATTGTTGGCTACAATTTTTATACTAGGCAAAAGTATCCAACCTAATTTTTTGGCTTTTAAAGTATAAGAAATTTTTTTAATTCTTGTAGTAGATACATTACCATTAATTATGTTTACACTTGTTTGTTCAGAATTAGACGAATGAGAAAATTCAATGTTTTTTGGCCAATTTGGCAATTCTGTTTTTGATGAAATAGACTTAGATGATTGGATAATTAACGAATAGGTAAAATCTTCTTCAATACCTACCACTTTGCTAGATAGCTGAGATTTTACACTAAGATTGTTTTTAGCATAAATACTAGGGGTAAAATAAAGATTAATAACTATAATAAACAATAAATATTTACCAATCTTTTTCACTGAAGCCTCCTTTTTTTTGATTCTTATTTTGCATTTTTTCATACACATGTTGCTCTTGTAAACGAATATTTTTTAAAATTTGTTCTATTTTTTGTTCGCTTAAATCGGATTTATTTTTATTTTTTAAATTTTTAGAAGAGGTGTCTTTTTTTGAGGTGTCTTTTTTTATTTGTTCTTGCTTTTTATTATCTTGTTTATTTTTATCTTTGGGGTCAGAAGAAGGTTTTGGTTTTTTTTGCTGAGATTGCTTTTTATTTGTGTTTTTTGAATTTTTATTGTTTTTATCTTTGCCTTTTTTCTCTTTCTCTTTGTTTTTCTCTTTGTTTCCCTTTTTCTCTTTGTTTTTGTTTTTAAAAAATAATTCTATATTTACTTTTACTTGCTTTTTTTTATCAGAATCTATATTTTTTACCTCTAAGGCTTTTTGATAAAAATATAATGCTTTATTAAAATAATTATGCTTTTGATGTAAAATAGCTAAATTAAAAAAACTAAAAAAAAGAATTGATGAAGCAACCTTCCTATTTCCTTCTGCTTGTCTTAAAATGTATTTATAAATGGATGATGATAAATTAAATGGGTTGTTCTCCTCCTCTTTAAAGGTTTGCATGCTGCTATCTTGAGAAACTTGTATACTACTGTTTTTAGAGGTTTGCATGCTGCTATCTTGAGATAAAATATAAGCTAAGTTAAAGTAAGAAATTAAAGATAGTGGCTTTTTTGCATAAGCCCTTATAACATTTTTTTTAGCCTTACTTAATTGCTTGTTTTGCAGGTTGATTAATATTTTTTTAGTATCATTAGGATAAAAATGATTATATTTTTTAGAGAAAAAATCACAAGAACTTAATAATACTGTTAAAAAAATAAGCTTATACATTACTTTTTCCTTTTTTTAAAAAAAACCAAGAAAATGTAATATCCAAAATTAAAAAAATAAAAACTATGAATAAAAAATAGGAAAACAAAGGGGTATAAATACGCTGATACGATAATTTTGTTATTTTGCTTTTTAAATTTTTTAAATCTATAAAAATATTATCAAAACTATTAGAAGTAAAACTAAGGTGATAATACTTTCCATTAACTAACTTAGATAACTTTTTTAAACTTGCGTTATTAAACTGTGTTAAAACTAACTCGCCCCTAGAGTTTCTTTTATAATCTATTTTTTCGCCTTTTTCATTTTTTAAAGGTATAGGCACTGCCTGATTTCTTCCCACTCCTACAGAAAAAATCCATAAGTGTTTTTTATTTAAAGTAATAGCCTGCTTTTTAATTTCTTTTTCATGTAATTCTCCATCAGAAACTAAAACAATAGCTTTATCTGTGTTTTTTGACTCTGAAAATAAGGATTGGGCTATTTTTAAGGCATAAGAAATTTCTGTACCCTGCCTAGGAACACTTTTTGTACTTAAAGATTTTAAATATAGCTTTAAACTATCTATATCTGTAGTTAAAGGAGAAATAATTTTTGCATCTTTTGCAAAGACCACTAAGCCTACTCTTTGCCCATCTAGTTTTGTTAAAAACTTAGAAACTTCTTTTTTAACAAACAATAAACGACTAATGCCTAAATCTTCTGCTAGCATACTAGTAGAAACATCTATTAAAAAAATAATTTCTGTTACTTTTTGTTTATTAGTTTTATATTTATTGCTTAGCTGTGGCCCTGCATAGGCTAAAATTAAGCTTAATAAAGCTATACATTGAAAAGTAATTTTTAAATAATTTTTATTTTGTTTTGTTTTTTGTAGAAAAGAAAAAATATTATGTTTCATTTCCTTCTCAAAAGCCTTTTTATTTTTTTGATAAAAAATAAATAAATATATTCCAACAATCAAAATAGGAATAAACAAATAAAAAGCAGTAAAATTATCCCAGCTAAACATATTTTTTTAAGAATAAATTCTTAACCCTCCCCATTCTAATAGTAAGGCTATACAATAAAGAATAATAGCCCATATTAAATAATCATAAAACTTTTCTTTATATTCAAAATATTGATTGTTTTTTATTTTACTAGTCTCTAAAAGAGAAATATTTTTAAAAACATTTAACAAGGTTTTATTACTCTCTGCTAAATAAAAATTTGCCTTTGTTTCTTTAGCTATTTGCTTTAATAATTTTTCATTTACTTTACTGTCTATAAACTGATATCTTGTTACTGTTTGTCCAAAAATATTTTTTCTTGAAATAGGGATTTTACTTCGGCCTTGCCTTCCAATGCCTACAGTATAAATTTTAATATTGTATTTTTTAGCCAATTGTAAAGCCAATAGTGGACTTATTTCTCCTGTATTATTTTCTCCATCTGTAATTAAAATAATAATTTTGCTTTTCAATTTTCGTAATCGTAATTTATCAATAGCACTAGCTAAAGCTACACCTATAGCTGTCCCCTGTTTAATATATTTTAATGTTTTTACTTTTTCTAATTGTCCTAAAAGTAATTTATGATCTAAAGTTAAAGGGACATGCATATACGAAGCACCAGAAAATACTAATAAGCCCATTTTATCTGACTTTCTCCATTGAATAAAATCGTTTAAAATCTTTTTTGCAGCCTGTAATCTTGTAGGTTGCAAATCGGGAATATTCATAGATTCCGAAATATCTAAAGCTAAAATAATTTCTAAACCTTTAGTCCATCTATTTTTATCTACTTTTTCTAATTGTGGACGAGCTAAAGAAATAATAACAAAAAATAAAGCGGCGTATTTTAAAAATGTAGGTAAAAATAACAGCCTTACCCTTAAACTAGGTTTTATTTTTTTGAAAGTATCTAAATTAGAAAATCCTGTTTTACTAGTTTTAAATTTAAAAATATAAGAAATTATAATTAATAGCATCCATATAATTAAAAAGTAAAAAAAATAAGGCTGTGACCAAACAATCATAAAACTTCCTCAATTTGATCTACTATTTTATTTAATTTATTTAATATAGATTGTTTTTTTTCTAAATTTATTTTACTAGAAGTCAAAGTTAAGTCTTCTACTAAAAAAAGTAAATTATTTTGTAACTGTAAAGAAAGCTGTTTGTTGCTTTTTATTGCTTTTTTAAGCCTTGTTAAAGAATATTGAAAGAAAGGAATTTCTGTTGTTCGTGTTAAAAAAACATAAAAAGCATTTTTTAATTCAACAAAAAAATCGTCAGATTTTAAAGACATTGCCCTTATAGATTTATGGTATTCGTTATATGGAGATATAGTTTTTTTATACTTAATTATCTCTTGTTTCTGTATTTTTTTATATTTATACCTGCTAACTAAAAAATATAACCCGTAACATATAAATAAGCTAAAAAAAACTATACTTATATATAAAACATTTAGCGAATTAGGCTCAACTATAGGACCATAGTAGCTTTGTGTTTTAGATTGCTTTTGTAAAACACTCTTTACTTTCCAATTTAAACCAGATAATAAAAACTGATTTTTTTCTAATTTTAATATTGGATTTACATTTTTAAAAACTCCTGGAATATAAGAGGTAACTGATAAAGATAATACATCTTGCTTAACTATTGGTTTTTGAAGTAAAACTAATTGATAATTTAATAAAGGTATTGGATATTTCGCATTAAAGAAAAAATCTTTTTTATCTTTTAAAATATTTTTTTCTTTTACCTTTAATGGACAAAATACAGTTTGAATATCCCCTACTGTTAAATTCTGCTTTTTTTTAAAAAAATAACACTGTAATGCAATCATATTTCGCTCTATATTATAAATTATTGATTAAAAAAATTAATAATAGGCAATGCCCACTTTTGGTCTGACTCAACTAATATTTTAGGGATATTGCTTTTTTTTAACTGTGCTTTAATAAGAAGCTCTTTTTTAGCAACCAATTCTTTATATTTTTTACAACTCTCTACAGAGCTACAATCAAAAATTACTTCTTGCGAATCTGTTTCACTCTCTAAATTAGAAAATCTTAATATTGCATTAATGTTAGGAAGCTCTCTTTCCCATTGATCTCGAATATGTATTGCAAACACTTCATGCTTAGACGATAATGTTTGCAAAACTTTTTCTTCTTGTAAAAAAAAATCAAAATCACTTAAAATAAAAATATGTGCTTTTTTATTTAAAACATTTTGTAAAAATTTTACACTGCTTTTTAATGAAGTTTTTTTTTGAATATTTTTATTAGATAAAATTTTAAAAAGAATATCATATACGGTTTGTTTGTTTTTTTGTGGTTTTATAAAATGCTCTACTTCATCGGAAAAAAGTAATAACCCAACCTTATCTTTATTTTTTATAGCCGTAAATGCTAATAAAGCACTTAGATAAGCACTTATTTCTTTTTTCATACTATTAGATCCAAAATTCATAGATGAACTAATATCTACTAATAAAATAACTTGTAGCTCTCTTTCTTCTTCAAATTCTTTTAAATAGGTTTTTCCTGTTCTAGCTGTTAGTGGCCAAGAAATATTTCGAGTATCATCACCGTAAACATATTCGCGAAATCCAGAAAAGTTAATTCCATTACCTTTTAAAGAGGAGGTGTACAAACCAGAAAAATTTCCTTGAACTAGTTTTCTAGTTTTAATTTCTAATTGCTTAACATAACGATAAACATCAGAAGGTATAGGTGATTTATATAACATAAATGCTTATTATAATTTAAATGTTTGTATTGGCTAAAATTTCTGTAATAATAGAATCTGTATTTATATTTTCAGCCTCTGCTTCATAGGTTAAAATTAATCTATGCCTTAATACTAAATAAGCTACTACCTTAATATCATCTAAATTTACATAATTACGACCTTTTAAAAAAGCCTGTGCCTTAGCTGCTGTGGCTATGCCTAAAGTCGCTCGAGGAGACACTCCCACCTTTACTAAATGTTCCAATTTCTTTAACCCATATTCTTTTAAACTACGAGTAGTCATTACTAAATCTACAATATATTTTTTTAAATTTTCATCGATATGAATTTCTCTTACTTGTTTTCTTGCTTCTAGTAATTTTTGTTGACTTAAAATAGGTTGAATATCAATGCTTTGAAAATCATTTATTTTTTCTAAAATTTGTAACTCTTCTTCTTTGCTTGGATAATTTACTTTTACTTTAAATAAAAAACGATCTAGTTGAGCCTCTGGTAATTCAAAAGTTCCTTCTTGCTCAATAGGATTTTGAGTAGCTAATACTAAAAACGGTGTTTCTAATGGATAAGTTTTGCTACCAATACTTACTTGTTTTTCTGCCATAGCTTCTAGCAAGGCACTTTGCACTTTTGCAGAAGCTCTGTTAATTTCATCAGCTAAAACAATATTACTAAATACAGGACCTTTTTTAACATTAAAATCCCCTGTGTTAGGATTAAAAATCATAGTACCAATAATATCTGAAGGCAATAAATCTGGTGTAAATTGAATTCTTTGAAAAGCTAAAGATAGAGTTTTAGAAAAAGTAGAAATACTTAAAGTTTTTGCTAAACCAGGAAGACCTTCTATTAACACATGCCCTTCGGACAGAACTCCCATTAAAATAGCTTCTAGCATTTCTTTTTGCCCAACAATTAATTTAGATAGTTCTTGAAATAAAACAGGAATCCACTCTGTATTTATGGTACAATTTTCATCGTTGTTGTTCATCCTAACCCCTCTTTATTACTCTTTATTACTCTCAATAACACTCAGATAACGCTAGTCATTTTTTATAAAATATGATATCTAATCTATAATAGTTATGACAAGTTATTTTTTATTTTATTTGAAAAAAGGACTATATTTAGTTACTTATTTTTTAAGCAGCTTAGCCTTTTTTTACTACGCCTCTATTACGGGAATAGTTATTTTTTTTCTTATTATTTTTTCCTTTATTATTTTCTATTATTTTTATTCTAAAAGTGCTGTTATAAAAATTTTTAAGGCCTCACTAATTCAAGGAATAGACCCTTTTTTCCTTAAAAAAAAAGTTCTGAAAATTAGCAAGATGTTAAACATATCTCCTCCAAATATTTATGTTTCTCAGGTAGATTTTTTCTTACTAACTACTTATTCTATTTCTAAAAATAATAGACAATTGTTTATATCAGAAAAGCTTTTAAATGATTCTACCCCTTCCCTTTTAGAAGCTTACTTAACTTTAGGTTTATCTCATATTAAGACTAAAGGTAGTTACAAAAGTTCTATTGCTTATTGTATTACCAGTATATTTTTAAATATTACTAATCAGTTAGATTCTTTATTTAGTGTGATTTTTGGCATTCATGTAGATCGCAAATACATTTACCGATCTCCCTTTAGCAGCTTGATGTCTTTGTTCTTATATAGCTTTAATTTTCTTTTTTTAACAGAAAGTACTACGGAAAAAAGTGATAAACTATCTACCGTGTACTGTGATACTTATAGTATAGAAAAAGCATTATGGAATTTACAATACTATTCTGTAAATATAGATTATCCACTAACATTGTCTTCTTCTATTCTTTGTATATTAAATCCGTTAGCTAAAGAGCATTGGTTTAAATATTTAAATTATCAATATAGAATAAAAAATAGATTACTAAACATTAATGGTAATTATCCTATTTTTTAGCTATAATTTAATAGCCTTTAACCAATAAATAGCTTGAGATTTTTTTAAAAAAATAGTTTCAAAGTATGTTGTAAAGTTGTCTTCTTTGTAAGGAGAGTGGTGTAAATCATAACTTATCTCTACAATACTATATTTTGTTTTTTTAACAGCTTTATATATCCATTCAAAATAATCTAAACTGTCTGTTTTAATCTCTAAAAAAGATTGTTTTTTTTGTAACAAAAATAATTTATCTAAAAAATTTTTTTGTATTAATCTATGTTTATGCTGTTTTTTCTTTAACCATGGGTCTGGGTGATGAATAATAACATTATTAACCTCTTCATTAGAAAATAAATCTTCTACAAAACAGGCATTATATCTTGCTACTCTCATATTTTTAGCATTGTTTTTTAATGCTCTTTGAATAGACTGAATTAAAGGTTTAAATTTTATTTCTAATCCCACAAGACAACGAGTAGAATGTTTATTAGCGTAATAAGCAAAGTGAAAACCATTACCAATACCGATTTCTAAATCTAAAGGAGTATTTTCTGTTACTTGAAAAATATTTTTTCGCCAAACACCTTTATTTTCAATTACTCTTTTTTCACTAAAAGCATAATTACTAAAACTACCCTCTAATAATTGAATATATTTATTAGGATTGGGAATGTCAGTAGTGGCTTTTAACTTAACATTAGACAAGAATTAAAACCTAATTGTTATTTTTTTTAAAAGTTTGTAAATCAGTTAAATAGTACATTAAATCTTTATTGATAAAAAAAGATAAGACGGGAAATATAACCACTCCTGTGCATAAAGTCATAAATGACCTCCAAAACAAAGAAAGAGAGTATAAAATATCAAACTGTTGTTTATCTGTACCTATTTGTACATTTGTATACCATTCACCAAAGGTTTTTTTAAAAATAACTCTTTGAATAAAGGTAGATACTTGAAAAATAAGACTAAAAATAAAAAGAAACTTTAAAGTAGAAAATTGCAGTAAATTTCCTGAAAAAAGCATTTTATACATAAAATTTATTAAAGCAAAAACAGAGAAATTAAATAGTAAATCTAAAATAAATGCAGAAAAACCAAAACTTACTTCGTTGTATAAATAAGTAAAAGCTTGAGGCTGTATTATTTTATTAGTATTTAATTGTTGATTTATAGGGCTTTGTACGCTTAATGTTTCTTTTTTATTTTTTTTATATTCTTCCTGTCTATCTTCAATAGATATAAAGCCTATGTTTTTTAAAGTTTGATTGCACTCTAAAGTATTAGCTTGGGCTGAATGGAAGTTGTTATTTTTTTTAGAATCTGCCTCTTCTTCTGTTTTTAGTGAAGAAAAATTATCCATACTATTTAATAACGTATGTGCATTTAAATTATCTATAGAAATAGAATAATCTATTGTATTGAGTGGTTGTTTCTTCTCTAACTGCACTTGCTTTAATTCTTTTTTCTCTGCTTGAATAACCCCTGGCGAAGAAAAAAATTCCACTGAAGGAGAAGAAGGCCAATTTTTTTTAACCTTTTTTTGACTATTTTTTGGAAAGTGAATAAATTCTTGATTGGAAAAAGAAAACTCTGGCTCTGTAGTAGAATAAAGTAAAGTTCCACTCGATATAGCCTTTGGTTTAATGCTCGGGGTTTTACTCAAAGCTTTGGAGGAGAACTCTTCTAATTCATTAGCTATTTTATGCAATTGATTAAAATCAATCATATTACTCCTATAAACACTATCTATTTAAAGACCTTGTAATTGATATTTTACTAAGCTTATAAGAAATAAACAAGCGGTCTCTACTTTTAACACCTGCTCTCCTAGAGAAAAGTCGAGTATATTTTGCGATCTAAAAAAATTAATGTCCTGTTGCGTAAAACCCCCTTCAGAGCCAATATACATAGCTAAGCTTTCCTGCACAGGGGTTTTTAAAGGGCTTATTACAGACGAAAAAGTTTTAGTGGCATTAACATAAGCCACAATCCCTGGAATGGCTTGTTGTTTTAGCCTAGAAACTACCTCTTCTCTACTAGACAGTGGGTGAATAATTAAGGGACTCGATCTTGCTGACTGACTCATAGCCCCAGACATGATTTTTTGCCATCGATGGTATTTTCCAACACTAATTTTACTGGCTGATTTAACAAAACTATTAGTGGTAGATAGTAAATGAATTTCAGAAATTCCCATTTCTACACTTTTTTCCAAAATAGATTCAAAAACAGAAAATTTAGGCATACTTAAAACCAAATGCAAAAATGGTTTTTTTAAGGCTACAATTTCTCTTTCTTCTAAGATAACAGCTGTGGCTTTTTTTTTAAAAATATTAGTAATTTCAACTAAATAGGCTTTACTTTTAATTAAAACCTCAAACTTAGACCCTTTTTTATTTCTACAAACTTCACAAATGTGATGAAAATTTTGCTCTTCTAAAATAATGAGCTTCTCTAGTAAATTAAGGTGTTTTTCTTCTAAACTGTAGCGGCGCATAGTTGATTACTTAGTGTTTTCTTTTTCAGAGCTTATGCCATTATCTAACATGTCACCTTCCATTAGTTCGCTTCTAATAATAGAAACATCTTTGGATGCCTGAATGCCTAACCGCACTTGCTTACCTTTAATTTGTAGAACTTCGATAATGATATTATTGCCTATGGATAGACCCTCGCCTTGCCGACGAGTTAAGATTAACTTCCCTTTTTTCAACTTCAACATCCTGTTTAAAGATTAATCGCTTACTCACCCTATAAAAAAAAGTGGTAATTTGTAATTGACGCAATCTATTAAACAACTATTCAAAAGTCAAGGCAAAACAAGATAGATACTAATTTATTAGCTAAAATACCAAAAACTACTTAACATAAATTATATGTTGTTTAAATACTGGCAGTACTTAAAAAAACCTCTCCTTTTTATATCGATTTTTAACTTACTTTGCCTAAATAATGTATTAGCTAAAAAAAGCCCTTTTTTATTTCAAAATACCAATAACTATAGAGAGAATTTTTATGGATTCTCCATACCGCAAGATCCTAATATAAAAAAATGGATTACTTTTTTTACTAGTAATAGAGGGAAAAAAATTATTCAAAATTGGACAGGTAATAGTCGAAAGTATTTTTATTTTATTGAAAAAAGTATTAAAAAAAATAATCTTCCTTTGGTGCTAGCTTATTTACCAATGATAGAAAGTGGTTTTTATGTTCATGCTCATAGCTCTGCTGGTGCTGTAGGTTACTGGCAATTTATGAAACCAACAGCTAAGCGTTTTAATTTGAAAGTGAGCCATTGGCTCGATGAAAGAAAAAATATTCATAAAAGTACTATTGCTGCCTTAAATTATCTTAAAATTTTGTACAAGCGATTTAAAAAATGGGAATTAGCTTTAGCTGCTTATAATATGGGAGAAAATCGCTTAGGCCGATTTATAAAAAAGTATAAAACCACTAATTACTGGGAACTTATTAATAAACCCGATTTTCCTAAAGAAACAAAAAATTATATTCCTAAACTAATCGCTGTCAGCTTAGTATTACAACAATCCCACCTTTACGGTATGAACATTAAAATCACTTCACCCAAACAAAAGAAGTTTAACTATATTTCTATAGCTGGAGGTACTTCTTTAAAAAATTTAGCCAATAGTTTAAATGTTCATAGCTCTTATTTAAAAAAAATTAATCCTGAATTAAAACAATTTCGCATTCCCCATTATGTTGAAAGTTATGCAGTAAGAATTCCTCCCAAAAGCTTTAAAACCATTGAAAATTATTTTAAAAAATAAAATGCGTGGTATAAAAAAAACGGGCTAATTTAATCTCTCCTGCGACTCACCCCAAAGGGATGCCTGAGCAAGAGAGCTTAAATTAGCCCGTGTTTTTTTTAACAGAATCTAAAAACTAATGTTTAGTAGTTTCCGTTTTTTTGCCAACACCTTTAATAGCTAAAATCTTTTCTCTTAAAGCAGAGAAAACCTTAGGATTTTCTTTTAAAAATACTCGTGCTTGCTCTCGTCCTTGACCAATTTTCTTATCATTTAAACTGTACCAAGATCCCGATTTTACAATTAACCTATTGGCTACTGATAAGTCTAAAACATCAGCCTCTGCAGATAAACCTTCTGCATATAGTAAATCAAACTCTACTTTTGCAAAAGGAGGTGCAATTTTATTTTTAACCACTTTAACTTTAATTTGGTTACCATACACATCTTCACCATTTTTTAATAAAGTAGAACGGCGAACTTCTAAACGAATAGTGGAATAAAATTTTAATGCATTACCACCAGTCGTTACTTCGGGATTACCAAAAACCACACCAATTTTCATTCTTAACTGATTAATAAAAATCACTAACGTGTTACTTCTTTTAGTAATAGCTGTTAATTTTCTTAAAGCTTGTGACATTAACCGCGCTTGCAAACCCATATGGCTATCACCCATATCTCCTTCAATTTCGGCCTTAGGAGTTAAAGCAGCCACAGAATCAATAACTAATACATCCACTGCTCCGGAACGAACTAAAGTTTCTGTAATTTCTAAAGCTTGCTCTCCTGTGTCGGGTTGAGAAATTAGCATTTCATCAATGTTAACTCCTAATTTTTTTGCATAATTTACATCTAAAGCATGCTCTGCATCTACAAAAGCTACTGTACCACCCATTTTTTGTGCTTGAGCAATAGTAGATAAAGCTAAAGTGGTTTTTCCAGAACTTTCTTGTCCATAAACTTCGACAATTCTTCCTTTTGGTAAACCACCAGCACCTAAAGCTAAGTCTAAACTTAACACCCCAGTACTTATTACAGGAATATCGGTATTAATATTTTTTCCACCTAGTTTCATGATGGAACCTTTACCAAATTGCTTTTCAATAGACTCAATTGCTAAATCTAAAGCTCTTGCTTTTGGATTATTTTTTACTCCTGTTTCTACCACTTTGTCTTTTGCCATACTTTTCTCCTATTTTGTTTTGTTTTTTATACATTCACTTAAAAAATCAAAGGCTCTTATAACACTTTGCTGTCTAACTTGGTTGCGAGACTCTTTATCAAACTTACACACTAGAGTCTCTTCAACATTGGGGCCAACCACACCTATATAAACAATTGGTTTTTGCGTTTTTCCTCCGATAATAGTACTTTCTGCAAAACCTGTACTGCTTAAGGCCCAATCTGTGGAAAAATTTTCCTTACAGCTTACAGCCATCGCCATCGCTACCTCGGCACTAATTATGCCTTTTTCTTCTATAAGTAGGTCAGACACTGATAAAAAGCTTTGTTTTACTGCTTTACTATAAGCCACAACAGAGCCTTTAAAATACTTAGAAGCCCCAGACCTTTGTATTAGTTTGTCAGATACCAAGCCACCTGTACAGCTTTCTGCACAACTAATTGTTAAACTATGAGTCAAAAAGTAAGAAATTATAAAATCCATAGAATTTGACATGACGCTCCTTATTTTTTATTAAGTAAAAATTTGCAACTTAAAAAATACTACCCTTAATATACTCCATGTCACTAAGGCTGCTAAAATATCATCCAATAAAATGCCAAAAGCACCCTTTATATTTTTATCCACAAAACCAATGGGAAAAGGTTTTATTATATCCAAACAGCGGAATAAAAGAAAAGCTGTAGCTATTAGCGAAAAATGGAAAGGGAAACCTAATACGGCGATATGCATACCTAAAAATTCATCTATCACCACCTCTTTAGGATCTTGGTTAGGGCAATGACTAGAAACTAAATACTTTTTAATAAACACCAATGACAGTAAAAATAAAAGTAAAATAAAAGTAATTTGCATAACCCAGCTTTGAGAAGATAAATAAAAAATACTAGGTAAAGCCACTAAGGAACCCCAAGTTCCTGGTGCTTTTGGTAAGTTTCCAACTCCTCCCAGAGTTACTATAAAATACGGTAATTTTTTATTTTTTTTTATAAATTTATCTTTCATTTCTAATAAAAACCTCTACAATAAAGCCAATGAATATTCAAGAAATATTAAAAGAAGCCATAAAAAAAAGCGCCAGTGATATTCACTTAAAAGTGGGCATGCCTCCTATTATACGTAAACACGGAAAGTTGCAAAAAATAAATGCTAGTGCAACAAAATTGACCTCTGAAGACATGATAAAAATTATGGAAATTATTAGTCAACCAAAAGATCAAAAAAGCTTTGAAAAAGGTTTTGATTTAGACATCGCCTATAGCTTACCTCAAGTGGGCCGTTTTAGAGTTAGTTTAACCAAACAAAGAGGTAGCACTCGAATAGTATTTCGTTTAGTAAATTTTAAAATTCCCAGCATCTCTGAATTGCAATTACCTTCTCTTTTAGAAAAAATTGCCTTAAAAGAAAGAGGTTTGATTTTGGTTACTGGTGCTACGGGATCGGGTAAAACTTCTACCTTAGTTTCCATGCTTAATCATATTAATCACAATAAAAATAAACATATATTAACTTTAGAAAATCCTATTGAATATTTAATTCGTGATTATAAAAGTATTATTACCCAAAGAGAAGTGGGTACAGATGTACAAAGCTTTAAAATGGGTCTTAGATCGGCCTTAAGACAAGATCCTGATGTGCTTTTTATAGGAGAATTAAGAGATATGGAAAGCATAGAGATTGCACTTACTGCCTCTTCTACCGGGCACTTAGTATTAGCCTCTATTCATAGCACTAGTGCTAAAGATAGTATTACTCGTATATTATCAGAATTTCCAAAAGAAAAACAAAATTATATCACCACTATATTAGCGCATAATTTAAAAGCTATTATTAGTTTAAGACTTTGTAAGAAGAAAGATAAATCGGGCGTAGTTCCTGCTACAGAAATTTTAATTAATAATTCTCGAGTACAAGAATTAATTTTAGAAAATCGTTTATTTGAGTTAGAAAGTAGTATGGAAGAGCATGCTGCAACTTATGGGTCAAAAACTTTTAATCAAAGTTTATTTGAGCTACTAGATAAAGATTTAATTGATTTTGAAGAAGCCAAAAAAATGTCAACTAATGCTAATGAATTTAAACTAAAATTTTCTAAAAAAAATACCAACGACGATTTTATACTATAATTAACCAAGGTGTATATGAACTCCTTTGACATTCGTAATAAATTTATTCAATTTTTTAATGAAAAAAATCATAAGGAATTTAAAAGCTCTTCATTAATACCACACAATGACCCTAGCCTGCTTTTTACTAATGCAGGAATGAATCCTTTTAAGAATATTTTTTTAGGCATAGAGAAACCCACTCATAACAGAGCTGTTAGTATACAAAAATGTATAAGAGCTGGGGGAAAACATAATGATCTAGACAATGTAGGACACACAGCTAGACATCATACTTTTTTTGAAATGCTTGGTAATTTTTCTTTTGGAGATTACTTTAAACAAGAAGCCATAAAATGGTCTTGGGAATTTTTAACACAAACATTAGGGTTAGATAAAAATCGATTATATATTTCTGTTTTTAAAGACGATCAAGAAACAGCAGAAATATGGCATAAACAAGAAAATATTCCAAAAGATAAAATATTTTATTTTGGAGAAAAGGATAATTTTTGGAGAATGGGAGACACTGGCCCTTGCGGTCCATGTACAGAAATTTACTATGATTTAGGTGCCGAACACTTTTCTGGCCCAGAACAAGTGGTAGGAGGCGAAGGAGATCGCTTTGTAGAGGTATGGAATTTAGTTTTTATGCAATACTTTGAAGAAAACAAAGTACTAACTCCTTTAAAAAAACCTTGTGTAGATACTGGTATGGGGCTGGAAAGATTAAGTAGTATTTTACAAGGGGAAATTAATAACTATCACACAGATATTTTTTCACCACTACTAAGTACAATATCGAAAATATCTGGAAAAGAGTATTGTAAAGATTTAACTGCGTTTTCTTCTTTAAAAGAAAAAAATCAGCAAAAACAAATTAATGTTAGCTTTTGTGTTTTGGCAGACCATATCCGGGCTGCCAGTTTTTTAATTCAAGATGGAGTTATGCCAAAAAGTGAAGGAAGAGGTTATGTTTTAAGACGAATTATGAGAAGAGCTATTCGATTTGCCCATTCTCTTAGTGATAATGAAAATCTGTTTAGCAGCTTATCTAATAGTTTAGTTGATTCTATGAAAGGCATTTATCCAGAATTACAAATGCAACAACAACATATTTTAAATACTATTCAAACAGAAGAAACACAATTTTTAAGAACTTTAGACCAAGGCTTATTTTTATTGGAACAAGAAATTAAAAAAATGTCTAACAAAGGCCTTACTTCTTTAGACGGAAAGCAGGCTTTTAAACTTTATGATACCTATGGTTTTCCTATTGACTTAAGTTCTTTAATTTTACAAGAAAAAGGATTAAGTGTAGATAAAATTGGATTTGAAAAAGAATTACTAAAGGCAAAAAATTTATCAAAAACATCTGGAAAAACAAAGCAATTTTCTATTGAACAAACTTATTTAACAACAGTTAGCTCTCAAATTTTATCACAATATGGAAAAACAGAATCTTTAATTCATTCTAATTTAGACTGCAAAGCTTCTGTATTATATTTATCCAATGGAACTAAAGAAGTGGATTGTTTAAAAGCCGGCGAAGAAGGTTTTTTTATTGTAGATAAAAGTTGTGTTTATCCTGAAGGTGGTGGACAAATTAGTGATAAAGCTACTGCTGTAAATTTAGATGACCAAGCACTTTTACAAGTAAATATTACTCACTGCCAAAAAGAACAAGAGATTTTTATTCACTTTATAAAAGTAGAAAAAGGAACTCTAAGCAAAAAAAGCATAATAAATATTGTACTCAACAAAGCACTTCGCAAGGCCATAGAAAAAAATCACTCTGCTACTCACCTTTTGCATTCTGCTTTAAAAACAGTATTAGGTAGTCATGTTAATCAATCTGGTTCTCTAGTGACAGAAGAAAAACTAAGGTTTGATTTTTCTCATAACAAAGCCTTGTCGAAAAAAGAAGTGAATCTTGTGGAACATCATATTAATTATGAAATTAGCTTGTGCTCCCAAAAAATTACACAAACTTCTTCTTATGAGGAGGCTATAAAAAATGGTATTACAGCACTTTTTGGAGAAAAATATACAGATAAGGTTACTTCTATTAAACTTGGTGAAAAGTCACATGAGCTTTGTGGAGGAACCCATGTACAAAATACTGGAGAAATACAATTTTTTAAAATTTTATCAGAAAGTAGTTTAAGCTCGGGCATTCGTAGAATAGAAGCTTTAACAGGAGATACGGCTATTGCATTTGCTAATCAAAATATTTTAGAAAATAAATTAGTTAAACAACTACTAAATGTTAATGATAAAGAGTCTATTTTAGATCATGTTTTGCAATTAAAAGAGGATAACAAGAAGCTAAATAAATCCATTAAAAATTCACAATACACACAAATTGATATTGAATCGCTTTTACTGAAAGCAGAAAAAATACAACTAAAAACTTTAGAATTTTCTTTAGTGATGGAACAAGTAGACATACAAGAAAAAGATGTTTTAAAAAAACTAACTGACCAGCTTCGTGAAAAATTAAAAACGGCTTTGATTATATTAATTGCTAAAAGTAGTTCTTCAAAAAATAAAACCATTATTGTGGGTTTAACTAAAAATTTAAGCTCTCATTTGCATGCTGGTGACCTTTTAAAAAAAATGTCTGCTAAAATGGGTGGGCGAGGTGGCGGAAGAGCAGATTTCGCACAAGGCTCTGTGGATAATTTAAAAGAATTTTCTTCTATAAAAAAAGAAATAATAAATTATTTGTAATCATTTAAAGCTGCGCAAAAGAAATAACTAAAAATTTTTTTAATTAATTTCCTGGTTTTACTACTATTAAAGTATCATAAGTCCAAATTTTTTGAGAAGTATTTGAACCTGTTTTATAGCTAATATTTGGTAATTTTACTCTATTGAGATACAAAGAACGCTCATGGCAATTTTCGCCTTTAGAATTACAAAAATCTTCTGATGCCATTTGGTCACTTGTACTTCCTGTGGAAAGAATGCTTGCATTTACTATTTCTGCTGCACTTTCTTCTAAACGAATGCAACCGCCCGATGCCCTAGTACCTAGCTGTTTAAGATGTTCTGAAGCATGAATAGCAATGCCATTATTAAAAAAAATAGCGTATTTCATACTAGCACCATAAAAAGTATAAGAAGAATATTCATTATATACTTTCTTAGGTCTATAAAACCCATGGGGTGTTTGCGCTATATATTTTTTGCCTACTGTGGGGGTTTTTATAGAATTACTAGCTGTGGATACATCATATATATCTACAAATTCACCCGAATTATATAAAGATAGGGTTTGCCCCTCTGGATTAGCCTGGGTTCTATCTCCTTCATTAATAATAATTACAACTTCTGCTTTTTGAGAGTTATTTGCATCATTATTAAGCTCTTCTATTTCTAAATTACTAAACCCAGAAGCTTGTACAAGGCCAGACATAGTCATAAAAATACTAAAAAAGATAAATTTAAACATATCTGCTTTTTAACTACAATACGCTCTTCTGTCCATACTAAATCAGAAACCTATTACTTTTTACATAGTGTTTATTAAATAGACAAAAAATACCTACTGACCAGTAAAGATTACAGAATTTTTGCGACATTTTACCGATTAATTAGTATCAACAGATAAAAGGAAGGAGATTTTCATGAAATGGACAGAAAAAAGAGCATTTTCTTTTTTTATTCTTGGTTTATTCGGTATAAGTTTAACAGGAAGCTTACTTTTTGAACTAACAACAGTAAACCACATTCAATCATCCTCTTCTGATTTAGAGGATTATTTAATCTATAGAAAAACTATTAATTCAAAAACACAGAAATTTAGCAAAAGTTACGCCCCAAAAATCTTAGTTAACTTAACATCGAATAATTCTTTATCCAAGAAAGCATTGAAAATTTCTTGTTCTAAAGAAAATAATGCTCAATTTGTGGATTATTCTAAAACAGAAAGAAAGCAAATTTTTATAAATACTTTATTACCCAATATTATTTATGCTAATGCACAAATACTTAAACAAAGATTTTCTTTACTGAATATTTTAAAAAATAATTTACATAAGTTAACACTAGATGATTACAAGAAGTATATGATTACTAGAAAAGTAAAGTATTTTAAGAAATCACGATTCTTTTTTAGTAATATTAAATCTTTAGAAAGCTTACAAAACTCCCCTTTACTGATAAAAAAAAATACGGAAGCTAATTTTGACCTCGATTTTTCTATTTTTTCAGATACCATAAGTAAAAAAGAACAAAATTATATAGATGTAGTTAATTTAACAAAATATAATTTAACTTCAGAAAAAGCGCTTTACATTAAGCGTTTGGCTTATAAAAATTGGTTGCGAAGAATTGCTTATATTAATAATCCCAATTTACTGTTAGTGGCTTTAATTGCTTCTGTGGATGTTACCCCTCCCAGCCTATTTTTAGGACAAGCTAAAGAGGAAAGCCATATGGGACAATCTAGAGCCAGTTATACTTTAAATAATTTATTTGGTACACAAATTACCCCTAAGAAAAAGTTTAATGCAAAAAGTATGGGTCGAGTTTGCAAAAGTAAAACAGTTCGATTACGAAAATTTAAAAATTTACAAGATACTATTAATTTTCAACTAGATGTTTATAATCAAAACATTTCAACAATGTCTTTAATAAAAAATAATCGTTTATTAGAAAGGTTGCACTTAAAACCTTTAGAAGGAAAAAATATTATCGCAGAAATGCCTGGCTATGCAGAAAAACCAGGGTATAAATCTAGACTAACTCATTCTGTAAGCCAATTTATGGTTTACGATCAATTATTAGCTATGTTAGAGAATTTCTATTAACTGTTATAGCAAGAAGAAATTAGCTCTAAAAACACTTGAGGATCTAAACTAGCCCCTCCTACTAATACTCCACTAATTTCTTTTTGATTAACAATGGCTTTTACATTAGAAGGTTTTACACTGCCACCATATAACAATTCTAATTTAGGAAATTTTTCTTTAATTAAAGTTCCTATTTCTTGAATATCTTCAGTAGAAGCTTGCTTTCCTGTTCCAATAGCCCAAATTGGCTCATAAGCTAAAATAATTCGTTTTGATAAATCTACAGACAATAAAGATTCTTTGAGTTGTTGTAAAATAAAGTCTTTATACTCACCGCTTTGCCTTAGCTCTAAAGATTCTCCAAAACATAGTATGGGAACAACACCTAGCTGTTGTAATAATACTAATTTTTTAGAAACCTCTTTGTTAGTTTCTTTAAATAAACTTCTTCTTTCACTATGTCCTACTAAAGAAAATTGTCCTCCCATTTCTTTCATAGTTAATGCAGAATTTTCTCCAGTAAAAGCCCCTTCATTATGGTAAAAAGTATTTTGTAACCCCCACGAAAGATGATCTTTTACCAAAAGGGGATTATCATTTAAAAATTGATTAAATATCTGTGATAAGCCTGCTGATAATAAAGCTTGAGGAAAAAAGATTATTTTTTTTTTATCTTGCAAAGCTTTTTTTAAAATATTTGATTTTAAAAAAGTAGAAAAAAATACTTCCATTTCTTTAGAGGTTTTATTTAGCTTCCAATTGGCTGCAAAAATCATAGTATCCCTAATAAGTTAAATTAAAGCTTCTAAACCTGGTAAAGTCTCTTTTTCTATATACTCTAAAAATGCTGCTCCCCCCGTGGAAACATGAAAAATACTATCGGCAAATCCCGATTGATGGATTGCTGAAGAAGAATCACCACCTCCAACAAAACTAGTGGCTGTGGATTTAGACAAAGCTTTTGCAAAATTCATTGTTCCTTTAGAATATTCTTTTGTTTCAAACATACCAAAAGGCCCATTCCATAAAACTTGATCCATCGATTTTAAAGCATTTTCAAAAGCCATTGAAGTTGCAGGGCCAATATCAATAGCCATTTTAGAAGAGGGAATTTCTGTAACTACTTTAAGACTTTTTAAATTATCAATATCAGAAACTACTCTATGGTCAGAGGGTAATATGATATTTTTATTTTTTACTTGAAAACGCTTTAAAATTTTTCTAGCCGTATTAACACAAGATTGCTCTAAAAACGATTCTCCCACCTCTTTGCCCTGAGCTTTTAAAAAAGGATAGGCCATAGCTCCTCCTATAAGAAGCGTATCTGCTTTATCAATAAAAGCCTCAATTAAAGCAATTTTATCACTAACTTTAGAGCCTCCTAAAGCTAATAACATTTTTTTTTTGCTATATAAAATAGAATCTAAAGATTGGATTTCTTTTTCAATTAAAAAACCCACAGCTTTTTTTTTAAAATGTTTTGGCACATCATTAACACTAGAGTGCACTCTGTGACAAACTCCAAAAGCATCATTAACATAGGCTGTAATATATTTAGACAATACTTTTTGCAAATCTGGTTTATTTTTTGTTTCGCCAGGTATGTAACGCAAATTTTCTAACATAATAATTTGGTTTTTTTTTACACTAGGTAATAAAAATTTTGCTGTATCACTTAAGGGGTCTTCTATTAAAATGATTTCTTTATTAAGTAAGTTTCCTAAAGCTTCTGCTACTGGAGCTAAACTATATTCTTTATTATTTTTTGGTCGACCTAAGTGAGAACCAATAATAATTTGAGCACCATTAGCATGTAAGTACTCAATGCTCGGCAAGGCCGCTTTAATTCTACTAAGATCTAAAATCTTTTCTCCCTTAATGGGTACATTTAAATCTAAACGCAAAAAAACTCTCTCCCCTTTCCATTTTAAGTCAGATAGTTTTTTTATTTTTTTTAAATTAAGCATATTCTTTTCCAATATAATTTACTAAATCTAACATTCGAGCAGAAAATCCATTTTCATTATCATACCACGATAAAATTTTTAAAGTTTTATCTTCCAAAATCATAACAGAGTCCATATCCACAATAGAACTATAAAGACTTCCATTAAAATCTGAACTAACTAACTGTTTGGTTTCATAAGATAAAATAGACTGTAAAGAACCACTGGCGGCCTCTTTAACAACAGATAACACTTTATCTTTAGTCATTGTTTGTTTAGCACGCATTACAAAATCTACCAAACTGACATTGGCTGTGGGTACTCTTACTGCTAAACCATCAATTTTTCCCTTTAAATGCGGTAATACTTTAGTTACCGCCTTGGCGGCTCCAGTACTAGTAGGAATCATAGACAAAGCCCCCGCTCGAGCTCTTCTAAAATCGCTATGAGGGGCATCTAATATATTTTGGTCATTGGTATAAGAATGAATGGTAGTCATCATACCAAAATCAATACCAAAAGCTTCATCTAAAACTTTAACTAAAGGAGCTAAGCAATTAGTTGTGCAAGAAGCATTACTTAAAATATTGTGTTTATCTTTTTCATAATCTTTATGATTTACCCCATAAACTATAGTGCAATCCACCCCTGGTGCAGGAGCGGAAACAATCACTTTTTTTGCACCAGCTAATAAATGTTTACTAAAATCCTCTTTGGTTTTAAAAATTCCAGTGCATTCGACAACAATATCTACTCCCCACTTCTTCCATGGAATATCGGCAGGATTTCTATGTTGCGAAAGAGCAATGCTTTGACCATCTACTACTAAATTATTATTTTCCACTTTTACATTTTTTTCCCAAACTCCATGGGCACTATCATACTTTAATAAATGAGCAGATAACTCGGCAGAACACAAATCATTAATCCCTACTATTTCTATATTATCAAAAGCTTGGCGAAAAAAAACTCTTCCAATTCTTCCAAAGCCATTAATTCCTACTTTTATTTTTTTCATAACTATTCTCCTTCTTTTATTTTTTTAAATAATGAATGTGTATTTTTTTGTAATTGTTTAGACAACTCGTCAAGACTTAGATTTTTTATTTCTGCCACTTTTTCGGCTACATAAACAACATAAGAAGGCTGATTCTTTTTACCTCTAAAAGGAATGGGAGTTAAATAAGGAGCATCGGTTTCTATATGTAGTCTATCTACCGGTGTGTTTTTTACAATATCTCTTAATTGATCGGCTTTTTTAAAAGTAACAATGCCACTAATAGACAAATTATATCCTAATGACAAAACTTCGTTGGCAAAATTTTGACTTCCCGAAAAACAATGTATAATTCCAGAAACTTGCCCTTTAAATTCTGTTAATAAAGCTACTATATCATCTTCTGCCTCTCTAGCATGAATTTCTACAGGTAAATTAAAATCTTTTGCTATTTGCAATTGCCTTTTAAAAACCTCTTTTTGTAACTCTTTGGGTGCATTGTCATAATAATAATCTAAACCAATTTCTCCCACACCCACTACTTTAGGATCTGTTAAATGACTTAACATAAAACTTTCTGTTTCTGGATCAAAGTTTTCTGCTTCATGGGGATGCACTCCTAAGGTGCAATATACATTTTTGTATTTTTTAGACAGTTCTAAAACTTTAAAATGATCGTTTTTACCTGTTCCAATAGTAATAATTTTACTGACTTTATTTAATTCTGCATTTTTAACTGCCTCTTCAACACTTTCTAAACTATCTAAATGAGTATGAGTATCAATCCACATATTTTCCTTAAAAATTAATTTATTTTATAGCCTGTATGCAAAAATTTTCTAAACTTAGTAAAGGATTTATATTGTTTTTTATATCTTTTTCTAAGTTCAATAACAAGTCTAGTAGATAAATACAATTTTCCGCAGCAAAAGAGCTAAAAAGCTCATTAAGCTGTGACACACGCAGTGTGTTTAATTTTATTTTATCTAATAAAAGGGTTTTACTAATATAAATAAAAGTTTCTATCTTGTCTTTTTTAGATAAATTTTTAGAAATAAAAGAAAAAAGCTTTTTGTCTTTTTTTAAAAAGAGTGTCCAAAAATTTATACTTTCCTTTAAAGCTTGATCTTCTAAAATTTCATTCCATTTTTTATAGTCTTTTAAGTTATAATTAAAAAAATTTAACTCTGTGGGCTCTTCTTTTATAATAGAAAAAAATACATTTTTTTTTAAAGAACAAAAAGCGATTTTACTTAACCTTGAACTAATTGTACTTAATAAACTTTTTACAGAAGGGCTTAATAAAATAATATAATTATTTTCAGACAACTCCTCTAAAGTTTTTAACAACTTATTAGAGCTTTGAACATTTAAATACTGAGCCTCATCAATAATAATTATCCGTGCATTAGATTCTACTTTTAAATTTAAAAAAGATACAACCTCTGTGCTTTGTTCTACTTTAATACTGTTATTTACCGGTTGTATTTCTAAAACATAAGGAGATCGTTTTTCTTTTACCTCTTTGCAAGAAGTACAATGACCACAGGCTGCAGATAATAAATCGGCGTCTTTGTTAGAGGAGGTGCATAATAAAGCTTGAGACAAGGCATAAGCGGTTAACTTCTTACCTACAGAATCAGGACCATAAAATAATAAAGAAGACGAAAGACGATGGTTTTTCCATGCTTTACTTAAAAAGTCTTTGGCCTTATCTTGCCCTTTAATATTGTAAAATAAATTCGACTTCACTAGATAACCTACCTTAAAAAATAATTAGCTATTACTAATACCTTTTGTATTGTTAAGAAAGTACCTTTCTTACTTGTAATTGCTTTAATAAATCTTCCCATAACTCCTGCTTGCCCAAAGAGGCATCTAAAGTAATCCAATTTTTTTGTGATTTTGCTATGGATAGATAAGTATTTCTAACATTTTGATGAAAATCTGCCTTTTCTTGCTCCATTCTGTCTAAATCACGCCCTCTAACCCCTCTTCGCTTTTCACTGTCTTCAATACTTAAATCTAATAATATATACCAATCTGGTTCTAAATTTTGCGTTGCGTAAGAATTGAGCCAACTTACTAAGGACTCATCAATACCTCTTGCCCCACATTGAAAAGCTAAAGAGCTAGCTGTGTAACGATCGCACAAAACCCACTGATTTTTAGCTAAGGCTGGCTTAATTGTTGTTTCTACCAATTGAGCTCTCGAGGCTTGGTAGAGTAACAATTCGGCTCTAGGCACAGGAATAGAGTCTTTACTGGTACTTAATAAAATATCTCTAATTTTTTCACCAAAAACACTCCCCCCTGGCTCATGGGTCTGAATAACACTAATGCCTTGATTTTCGACATAGGTTTTTAGCTGGTTCAATAAAGTGCTTTTTCCAGAACCATCTAAACCTTCAAATACAATAAACGCCATAACAAAGCTTCCCTTAAATTTTATTTATCTTTAAAGAATTAGGTGTATTTTTAGTCGCATTACTAAAAAAAGCAATGAAAGATTTGACTAATAAACCCCTACTACATAAAACTATTATAGTATTAATTTAAAGGTTTTATTATGATTTCATTTTTTGTAGTTATTCATGTTATTTTAGCGATATTTTTAATTGTATTTATTTTATTACAAGACTCTAAAGGAGGAGCTTTAGATGGCCTTGCTGGGCAATCAAAGTCTGTTTTTGGAGCTTCTGGAGCCAGTAACTTTTTAAGCAGCACCACTAAATGGTTAAGCGTTTTTTTAGCAGGAACTAGTTTAATTTTAACCTATTTAGTTGGCCACCAAGAAACGAGTTTGCTAGATAAGTACAAAACCTCAAAAACCAATACACAAGAACAAACTTCTTTGAATAAGAAAGCACCTATTAATAAAAAAGATGCCAAAAGCAAAACAAAATAAGTCGCTTTTTTTTATTCTTTTACTTTTTTTTATTGTACTATTAGCTATTGTTTTTGTAAAAAAAGAATTTATTTATTCTTTTAAAAAATCTATTTTCCAAAAAAAATTATTTTTCGCTAAAGTTATTAACTTTAAAGGTTATGTTTTAATTAATAATACACTGATAACCCCCTCGAAAAATACTTTTTATAAAAATATTTTAGTACAAACTGGAAATGGTAGTTCTGCAAAACTATATTTTTCTACAAAAGAAAGTATTGAAATTTATCCAAATAGCCATATTTTAATAAAAAAACTAAAGAAACAAAATCTTTCTATTATTTTAAAAAAAGGAAATTTTAAAGTTAGATCGAAAAAGATAAATTCAAAATCTACGGTTATTTATAACAATAACCTTGTGTTACTATCAAAATGGAAAACAAAGCCTCAATTAAAAAAATCTATTCAATTAGTAACACACTCTAATATTTTAAAAAAATCGCCTATTAATAATTTAATAACGCAAAAAAAAACAGAAGAGCCATTTTTTCATTTAATAAAAAAGTACAAAAAATACTTTTTATATTGCCAAGCTAATGCTTTACGAAAAAATATTAAACCCACTGGAAAAATGTTAGTTAATCTTCATATAATTAATGCTAAAATTATAGAAACCTCTATTATTTCTTCTAATTTAAATACTTACTTGCAACGCTGTGCATTATCTGTTTTTAAAAAAATGCATTTCTCTTTTAGTAAAAGCAAAAATTTTTGGATTCGCTACCCTTTGCACTTTCGCTAAGCTATAAAATTTTTGGAGTGCTTTTTATAAGCTTGTTTTAAATTTTTATTTTCTAAAGACTCTAAATGAGGATCTTTATTTACTAGCTCGAAAGCTGCAGATCTAGCTTCTTTTAAAATTAAAGTATCACGAAATATATTAGCCATTTTAAAATCAGGAAGTCCAGATTGTCGAAGGCCAGATAAATCCCCAGGGCCTCTTAAATGTAAATCTTCTTCGGCTATAAAAAATCCATCATCAGAATTTTCTAAAATGCGCGTTCGTTCAAAAGATTCTTTAGAAGACTTAAAAGAAGAAATTAACACACAATAGCTTTTATGCTTGCCCCTTCCCACTCTTCCTCTTAATTGGTGCAATTGTGCCAAACCAAACCTTTCTGCATTTTCAATCACAATAATATTAGCATTGGCTACATCTATTCCCACCTCAATAACTGTGGTAGACACTAAAATATCTATTTCTTTATCTTCGAACTGTTGCATTACCAGCTCTTTTTCTTCTGACTTCATTCTTCCGTGCAACAATCCCAAATTTATAGATTTAGGAAAAATAGTTTTTAATTTTTTATAAGCATCGGTAACATTTTGTAAATCTATTTTTTCACTTTCTTCAACTAGTGGATAAATAATATAAGCCTGTCTGCCTTGCTTAATTTGTTTTAAAACAAATTCCCATACTTTTTCTTTTTTATTTTCATATATAGCTCGAGTAACAATTGGCTGTCTTCCTTTAGGCTTTTCATTTAATATAGAGGTGTCTAAATCACCATAAACCGTCATAGATAATGTTCTTGGTATGGGAGTGGCCGTCATTACTAAAAAATGGGGGTTATTACCTTTAGCATACAATTTATTTCTTTGGTCAACCCCAAACCTATGTTGTTCATCAACAATAACTAAGGCTAAATTTTTAAACACAACGCTATCTTGAATAACGGCATGAGTTCCAATACAAAAAGAAATTTCGCCATTGGCTAGGCCTTCTAAAATGGGTTTTCTTTCTTTCGCTTTTATACTTCCCGTTAATAAAACCGTTTTAAAACCTAAATTATTTAATACAGTAAAAGCCGTTTTAAAATGTTGCTTAGCTAAAACTTCTGTGGGAACCATTAAAACCGCTTGATACCCATTGGCAACTACTGTTAACACAGACAACAAAGCCACTAGTGTTTTTCCACTACCTACATCGCCTTGTAATAAACGGTGCATAACTTTTTGCCCATATAAATCTAATTCCATTTCCTTAAAGGCTACAGCTTGTGCATGGGTTAATTCAAAGCCTAAAGATTTTAAAAAAGCAGAAACCAGCTCTGGTTTTTTCTTCATAGTAATTACTTTTTTCTCTACAAAACCATATTTTCTTAAAGCTAAGTGTAATTGCAAATAAAAAAACTCTTCAAAAATAATTCGTTTTTGATAAGGCGTTTTAAAATGTAAAAAACTTTCTGCTTCTTTGATATTGGGTTGATGAATATTTAGTAAAGTTTCTTCTAAACCCAAAATAGTAAACTGCTTAAGCAGCCATGGTGGAAATACTTCTTTTAACTCAATCGTATTTTCGTTATTATTAAAAGCTGTAAGAGCTGAGCTTACAATGGCCCGCACTTTCATAGCCGATATGCTTAGCTCGGGGTAAACAGAAATAAGTTTATCTTCTAACACTTCTCCTTTTTTCAATAAAGATAATTGTGGATGATTAAATTGCAAACTGCCCCTATAAAGACTAACTACTCCACTGACTTTAACTTTAAAACCTCTTTGAAATTGATTAAAATAGCCTCTGTAAGGTAGTCTAAAAAAAGAACAACTAATACGCCCCGTACTATCTTGAATTACGAGTTCATGCCTACGCGAATGAGAACTAGATTGAATACTATAAATTTCTGCAATTAAAGAAACTCTAGAACCCGATTTTAAACTAGAAATTTTGGTAGCAATTCTATTGTCTTCATAAGTTCTTGGATAAAATTGTAAAAGCTCTTCTAAATTGGTAATGCCTTTTTCATAAAACGCTTCTGCAGTTTTAGGACCTACCCCTTTTATATACTGAAGGTTAGTGTCTGCATACAATTTAGCCATTATAGTTTTTTAACAAATACTTTTTTTAAGAGTTTTTTTTCATAGTAGGGAAAAGTAAAATATCACGAATACTACTTTGACCAGTAATTAACATAACCAGTCTTTCAATACCAATACCCACTCCACCTGTGGGAGGCATTCCCACTTCAATAGCGTGTAAAAAATCTTTATCCATAGGTTGGGCTTCGTCATCAACTACACGAGAAGCTTCTTGCTCTTTTAATCTAGCCAATTGGTCTTCGGGGTCGTTTAACTCGGTATAAGCATTACCTAATTCCATACAAGCCACCATTGGTTCAAAACGCTCGACCACATCTTTTTTACTACGGTGAGTTTTTGTTAAAGGCGAAACCGATTTAGGAAAATCCATAATAAAAGTGGGTTGCCATAAATGCTCTTCTGCAGTTAACTCGAAAGCTTCCATAATCATATGTCCTCGCGACATATTTGGTTTTAAATCACTACCTAAAGATTTTATTTTTGCAAATAACTCTTTATCACTTAAATCTTCAGGATTAAATTTAGCATATTTTTTAATACCATCATAAACGGTTAGTTTTGCCCATGGAGGAGTAAAATCAATTTCTTTATCTTGAAACATAACTTTATAACTACCCGTAATATTTTTTACCACAGTGCTAACTAGTTCTTCAAATTGCTTCATCTGATCATTATAATCGGTGTAAGCCTCATAATATTCTAACATGGTAAACTCTGGGTTATGAGTTCTGTCCATTCCTTCATTACGAAAATTTTTACCAATTTCATAAACTTTTTCAAAACCACCAACAACTAATCGCTTTAAATATAATTCTGGACTAATTTTTAAAAATAATTCCATATCTAATGTTTTATGGTGAGTAGAAAACGGTTTTGCTGCAGCCCCTCCATAAATAGGTTGTAGCACTGGAGTTTCTACTTCTAAAAAACCACGACTATCTAAAAAGTTTCTTACTTCTTTAATAATTTTAGATCTAGTTTTAAAAACCGCTTTAGATTCTTCATTCATAATTAAATCTAAATGTCTGTAACGGTATTTTAATTCTATATCTGTTAAACCGTGAAATTTTTCTGGAAGAGGTTCTAAGCTTTTACATAAAATTTGAAAACTTTTAGCACGAACAGAAAGTTCTCCTTTTTTTGTCTTAAAAGGATAGCCTTCAATACCCACAATATCGCCAATGTCTAAGTTTTTAAAACTCAATTGCTGTTTTTCAGAATCTAAATTGGTGGCTAGACTGCTTTCTAATTCTGTAACTTTTATATAGATTTGAATTTTTCCACTATCGTCTTGAATAGTAAAAAACGCAGCCTTTCCCATATCTCTTTTAGTCATTACTCGGCCTGCAACCACTAATCGCACCTCTGGTAAAGACTCTCCTGTTTGAATATCACTATATTTATCAAAAACCGCTTTAGTCATATGGGTTTTAGAAAAATTATGAGGAAAAGCATTAATGCCTGCTTCTTTTAGCCTTTGTAATTTTTTTTGCTTCTCTAGTTTTAACGGATTTTCTTTCATAGTTCTCTTACCTTTTACTGATTACTAATTTATTTTCCTTTATAAATATTTATTATATTTTTTAATAAACTTAAAGCTTCACTTTTTGGTCTTTGAAATGCATTTCTTCCCATAATACTTCCAAAACTTCCTCCCGAGGCCAAAGATTGAATTTCTGCTAAAATATCTTCCACAGATTTTGCTTCCCCTCCACTGAAAATAACAATACGCTTTTGGTTAAAGCTAGAATCTAAAACATGCTTAACCCTATCTTCTAAAGAGGATATTTTTATAGCATTTTTTATATACATTTTTTTGGCGGCTTCTTGCTCTATATGTTCTGTGGGAGGTTTTACTTTAATAATATGTGCTCCCAATTGGGCGGCAATGTGAGCCGCGTAAGCAATAACATCAATAGCAGTTTCGCCAGGTTTGGAAATAGCTTCACCTCTAGCATAAGACCAAATAACCACCACTAAACCCTTATCACGGGCTTGTTTAGAAATGTCTGCAACCTCTTCATACATTTGCTTACGATCTGCACTGCCTGGATAAATGGTCAAACCTATGCCCACACAGCCCAATTGTAACGCATCATCCACAGAGGCTGTAATAGCAGGAATGGGTGCTGTTGCATCACTCCATAAACTTTCTGAATTATTCATTTTTAAAATTAAAGGAATTTCGCCAGCAAAACGAGGGCTAGAAGCTTGTAAAAAGCCTAAAGGAGCGGCATAGGCGCTTAAACCCGCCTCAATAGCCAATCCAAAGTGATAATCAGGGTCATAAGCATCTGGATTATTAGAAAAACTACGAACGGGCCCATGTTCAAAGCCTTGGTCCACAGGTAAAATCACTAATTTTCCTGTACCAGACAGTTCTCCTTGATTAAATAATCTAGCTAAGTTATTTAAAACACCTGGGTTTTCAGAATTATACCATGACAAAATTTCACGAACTCTAGGGGACATTACTACTCCTTATATATTGTATCCTTTTCTATACAAGTGTGAATATATATAACTTATTGCAATAGTCACTCGTATTTTAAATAGAATTATTCTAAAATTTTTAATTCTAATACTTCTAACTTTTTAATCTGGTCTCTTAATAAAGCCGCCTCTTCAAATTCCAAATGCTTTGAGGCTTGCTGCATCTGTATTTTTAATTTTTTCTTATCCTTAACTATCTGTTTTAAAATTTTTGCATTGGAGGTGTTTTTTAAATCCGTATTTACTTCGTATTTTTTATGCATTTCAGACACCGATTGAACGGCTTTCGTATTTGCATACTCTTGTGAAGAAATACTAGCGTACATGTCTAATAAACTTTTTCCTACCGCTTTTGTTATTCCTTTTGGAGTAATATTATTTTTTACATTATAGCGTTCTTGAATATGACGACGGCGCTGCGTTTCTTCCATAGCTTTTTTCATAGATTTGGTAATAGTATCTGCATACAAAATTACTTTACCATTTATATTTCTAGCTGCTCTTCCGATGATTTGAATCAACGAACGTTCTGATCGTAAAAAGCCTTCTTTATCAGCATCTAAAATGGCTACCAAACTTACCTCAGGAATATCTAAACCTTCTCTTAATAAATTAATGCCAATAAGTACATCAAAAACCCCTAAGCGTAGTTCTCTAATAATTTCTGTTCTCTCTACTGTTTTAATTTCACTATGTAAATACTTTACTTTTAAACCTTGGTTTTCATAATAAGCTTGTAAAGATTCTGAACTTTTTTTCGTTAAAGTGGTTACCAATACTCTTTCTTTTTTTTTAATAATGTCTTTAATAACTTCTAGCAAGTTGTCTATTTGGTTACTAGCAGGCCTCACCTCTACTGCAGGGTCTAATAAACCCGTAGGCCTAATTACTTGTTGAATAATTTTATCGTTACTTTGCTCTAGTTCATAATTTCCCGGCGTTGCGGAAACATAAATCACTTTATTAGTTAAATTTTTAAATTCGGTAAAATGCAAAGGCCTGTTGTCTAAGGCCGAAGGTAGTCGAAACCCGTAGTTTACTAAAGTCTCTTTACGACTTCTATCCCCTCTATACATTCCTCCAATTTGAGGAACTGTTACATGGCTTTCATCAATAATGCACAAAAAATCTTTAGGAAAGTACTCTAGTAATGTAGGAGGAGCTTCTCCTTCTTTTCTACCAGTAAAGTGCCTAGAATAATTTTCTATTCCCGGACAAAAACCCATTTCTTGCATAAGTTCTAAATCATATTCTGTTCTTTTTTCAATACGATCCATTTCTGTATAGTGCATTTGTTCTTTATAAAATTTAATTCTTGTTTTTAGCTCTTCTTCAATAGTTTTTTTAGCCTTTTTAGTTTTCTCTTCATTGGTTACATGGTGAGAGGCTGGGTAAATAGCAACTTTGTCTAACTCTTTAACCAATTTTCCTCCAAAAACAGCTACCAAAGATAAACTTTCAATAAAATCGCCAAAAAATTCTACACGCACAACTTTTTGATCGTCATAAGGAAGAAATACATCCACCACATCTCCCCTAACTCTAAAAGTTCCTCGATGAAAATCATTATCTGAACGGTTATATTGAATACGAATAAGTTCTTTTAAAAAATCGTTGCGATTATATTTTTGATTAACTTCTAATTGTACAACCATATCTTCGTAAACTTCAGGAGAACCTAAACCATAAATACAAGATACACTAGAAATAATTAAAACATCTCTTCTTGCCAATAAAGAATGGGTTGCAGAGTGTCTCATTAAATCAATTTGTTCATTAATACTAGAGTCTTTTTCTATAAATAAATCTCTAGTAGGCATATAGGCTTCTGGTTGATAATAATCATAATAAGACACAAAATACTCCACGGCATTTTCGGGAAATAGATTTTTAAATTCTTCATACAATTGTGCTGCTAAAGTTTTATTGGGAGCTAAAATTAAACTAGGAATATTTGTTTTTTCTATAATATTAGCCATGGTAAAGGTTTTACCTGACCCCGTTACCCCTAATAAAGTTTGCTCTTTGATATTGGATTTAATATTGCTATTAATTTGTTTAATAGCTTTAACTTGATCGCCTGCTGGCTTATACTCAGAATGTAATTTAAAGTTATTTTTAGGCATACCTGTTTAAAAATACACTAAAATAGGTTTTAAAGCACTGTTTACTTTCTATTTTGCGCTATTTTTATTTACTTCCCAAATACTAGTGCCATTGGCTAAATCTTGAACCTGAATGCCTTTTTGTAACAATTCTTTTCGTAAATTATCCGACAAAGAAAAGTCTTTATTTTTACGCGCGGTAGTTCTTTGTTCTACTAACTGATCAATATCTTTAGGGTTTAAGTTTTGTTCTTTGAGTAATAAATTATCCAATTCGGTTAAAAAACTACTGGGAGTTTCTTGAAATAAAGATAAAAATTTTCCTGTTTTTACAAGCAGTGTTTTACAAGCGTTAGCATAAGCTTGCTTTTCTTTTAGCTTTCCTTCAGAAGTTTTTACATGAAAAGCATTTAATATTTTAAATAATTCGGCAAAGACCATAGGGGTATTAAAATCATCATAAAAAGCTTCTGTAATATTTTTTTCTGTAGTAGCAAAAAACTCTTTATCTTCTTTGGACAAAAGATTGCTATCCCCTTTCTTTCCTTCTAATAAAATATTTGCTTTATTTAATACAGAATAAAATTTCGCCGTGTTATAAGTTGCACTAGCAATACTTTTTTGATTAAAATTTAATTCGCTTCTGTAATGAACAGATAACATTAAAAATTTTAGCACTTCTCCTGTGTGTTCTTTAATAAAATCTTTGCCTAATATGATATTCCCTAAAGATTTAGACATTTTTTTGTCACCAAAATTAATCATATTGTTATGCATCCAATACTTAGCAAAAGTTTTGTCATTACACGACTCACTTTGTGCAATTTCATTTTCATGATGGGGAAATAATAAATCTATTCCTCCTCCATGAATATCTAACTCTTCTCCTAATAATGCTTTAGACATGGCCGAGCATTCAATATGCCACCCCGGCCGTCCTGGATATATCTTATTATCTTTTAGGCTTTTGTAATCCCATGAAGGTTCACCGTCTTTAGACGCCTTCCATAATACAAAATCTGCAGGGTGTTTTTTTCCTTCTTCTGTTTTAGCTCTAGTTCCCATTTGACTATCTTCTAAATTACGGCCACTTAGCTGCCCATAATTTAAATAATTTTTTACAGAAAAATACAAACTTGCGTTTAATACATACACAAAACCTTTCTTTTCTAAATTTTGTATAAAAGTAATCATATTAATTATATGCTCACTAGCTTTAGGATGTTGAATATCTTGAAAAGATAGTTTTAACTGCTTTTTATCTTTTTCAAATTCTTGAATGTAATGTTCGGATAACTGTAAAGGAGTCTTTTTTTCTTCAATACTAGCTTGAATGATTTTATCATCTATGTCGGTATAATTATAAACAAATTCTACTTTAAAACCCAAATGCTTAAACCAATAGGCCACTGTATTAAAAAAAATTAAGCCTCTAAAATTACCTATGTGTAAAAAATTATACACCGTAGGCCCGCAAATATACATTTTAACCACCCCTTCTTGTAAGGGCTGAAAAACTTCTTTACGCTTACTGTGAGTATTATAAATATGCATAGCTAATAGGCCTTTTTAACATAAAATAGGGCAAAAATTAGTCAGATTGGTAAAAAAAAAAAGAATTTTGAACTTTGTAGACTAAACTAAATCAGACTCAATTTGCCTAGATGCAACATCTTGTGATTCGTCAATTTTATTATAAACTTTTTCAGCAGCAATTTCTCTTAAAGAGTTAACCACTTCTTTATTTTTAGGCTCTGCCACATCGGTAAACTCTGCTCCTTTTAAAATCTGTCTTACTCTTTTTGCTGCTAAAACCACTAAAGCAAAACGGTTAGGAATTTTAGCTAAACAATCTTCAACAGTTACACGAGCCATAATTTAATCCTCTGATTATCAGTATTTGTATTATACCTTAAAGCCTATTTAACGATTCTTCAACCAGTTTTTTCAACTGAGCATAGGCATCTTCTAAGTTGTCATTAACGATTTCGTAGCTACATTTATGCGCCAAATCGATTTCTTTTATCGCCGTTTCCATACGCTTTTCTAAATTAGCCGCTTTTCCATCATCTCGTTGATTTAAACGCTTAATTAAAGAATCTATATGAGGGGGGTGAATAAAAATGCTAACCAAGTCGTAATTTTTCATTAAAGTTTGAGCACCCTGGATATCGATATCCATAATAATCAAAAAGCCTTTTTTCCAAGCTTTCTCTAGCTCTTCCTTAGGCGTTCCATACTTATAACCATGCACAACAGCCCACTCTGCAAAATAGGACTCTTTGGTTAACTCCATAAAGCGTTGGTCTGTTAAAAAGTAATAAGGCTGTCCTTCCTGCTCTCCAGGCCTCATAGAGCGCGTAGTACAAGTGATAGTATCATAAATTTTATTAGGAAAATCCGCTAAAAGACGCTTAATTAAAGACGTTTTGCCCACTCCACTAGGTCCAACAATAAGAAAAAATGCTTTTTGCATAATTTATTTATTTAACCCTTTTGTAAAAAAATACAAATACTTTTTTCAGCCTGCTTAATTTCATTAATGGCATGAAACCACTGGATATCTTTATCTTTTTTAAACCAGGTTCTTTGCCTCTTCGCCAAAGCCATAGTGGACCTTAATATTAAATCTTCAAGGCCCTTTTTATCTAGATCTCCCCTTAAATACATTTGAACCTCTTTATATCCAATACTAGACAGAGGTTTCCAATGGGCTTGGCCTTTTTTTAATATATCTTCTACCTCTTCAATAAACCCAGATTTAAGCATAAACTGGATACGCTTTAAAACGATTTTCTTAAGCTCTTCCCTTTCTACAAATAACGCTATTTTTTTAAATGGATAAGGAAATTCCTTTTTTTCTATGGCAAATTGAGCCTTAATTTCTGATAAGCTTTTTCCACTAGCTTCTATTACAGATAGGGCTCTTACTAGCCTATAAGTATCTTGGCCATGAATGGCATCGGCACTTTTAGCGTCTATTTCTTTTAAGATTTTATGTAAATGTAAAGCACCTTTCTCTTTACCCATTGTTTCATATTTATTTTTAATGAGGCTACTAACTTCATAATTAGGATACAAACCACTTTCTAAAGCACGAATATAAAAACCACTACCCCCTACTATAAAAAAATTTTTATAGTTATGCTGTTCTATGTTAGAAAAAAAATGATTATAATACCACGCCACCGTAGCTTCTTTTGGGTAATTTAAACAATCAAATAATAAATGAGGAACAGAAAGCATCTCTTCTTGAGTGGGTTTAGCAGTACCAATATTTAAATTTTTATAAAACTGTAAGCTGTCTGCATTAACAATAGCTGTGGAGGTGTCACTGATATTTAATTGTTTGCTAATTTTTAAAGCTAAATGACTTTTTCCAACTCCTGTGGAACCTAGAATAAAAATAGTTTTCTTCATTGATTTTGCATACTCCTTAACTTTAGGAAAAAATAATTTTTATTATATCGAGGTAATAATACACATTAACTTCAATATAAATAATTATACTGTTCTACCAAAATCTTTTTCTAATTTAGAAAAAGGATATTTTACAAACACAGGCCTACCATGAGGGCAAAAACTAGATTGATTTTCATCCATCTGCACTAACAAATCTTTCATTTGCTCTATGTTTAAAATTTTTCCAGCTCTAATGGCAGAATGGCAAGCCATTGTAGCAAATATATGACTAATTTTTTGCTCTAATACAAAAGAATCTGATTGCTCTTCTAACTCCTCTAACATTAAAGAAAAAGCCTCCAAAATAGAAGACTCTTTTATAAATTGAGGTACAGCCGCTAAAGTGATTGTATTATCTATTTTTTTTAAAAATACTCCTAATTTTTTTAAATCGTTTTTATACTCAAATAGTAATTGATTTTTTTCTTTAGAAAATTTTAGCTCTATGGGAATTAATAAATTTTGACTAACAATTTTCGAAGCTTTCCAATTTTTGTAAAGCCTTTCAAACAAAACTCTTTCGTGAGCTGCATGTTGATCAATAAAAATAATAGCTTCATTAGATTGAGTTACAATATAAGTAGAGTCCACCTGTGTTAAAACTTGTAAATTTTTCCACTTAAGTTTTTCTTTAGAATCTTTATTAAAGGAGTTGGAAGAATCTTTTACAAAATCTTTTTTGTAATCGTCTTTGCAATCTACAGAGATAGGTTCGTAATTGGTTTCTGATTCTAAAACAACCGTATTATGTTTTGGTAACTGATTATATTGGGTACTTAAAAAATTATCACTTTTAAAAGAAAGATTTTCTATTTTTTGTGAATTTTTTTTAACAGAATAATTAGAACTACTATATAAAGAACTTTCTTGCACAGTACTCATTCCTTTATCTTTTAATATGTCTTGCAACCAAGGGGCCCGTTCTATGCTAGATCTTAACGCCCGTAAAACCGCTTTATAAGCTCCTCCAGGGTTTTGAAATTTTACTTCTGCTTTAGAAGGATGAATATTAATATCAATATCCTCGGGTTTACAAAATACTTTTAAAACCACCATAGGATATTCGCCGTGCATTAAAAACTGCCGATACGCATCGGTAATGGCTTTTTGTAAGGCTCTATCTTTTACCCACCGATCTTGTACAAAAATCCAAATTTGCTTACTAGTTTTTTGTGTATGTTCTGGGCTAGCATACCAGGCTTGCACTGTAAATTCTTCATCCTTATAGTTGGCTTCATAAATAAAATCTAAACTAAAAATCTCTTTCACTCTATCTATTGAGTTTTTTTGAGCAGAAAATAAAAATACTAATTCTTTTTTTGTTTTTAATTTAAAACTGACATTAGAATAAGACAAAGCTAAAGCTTTAAACATTGCTTTAATTTTAGTAACTTCTGCAGCGGGTGATTTTAAAAACTTTAATCTTGCTGGTAAATTTTTAAATAAGTTTTTAATAACTACCGTGGTTCCAATTTGATTTCCAGATATTTGCGGAGAAGAAATAGCTCCAAAACTAGAATCAATACTGTAAGCCTTTTTTTGTCCTTCAAAAAAAGAAGACACTTTGCAATCACTAATAGACGAAATGCTAGCTAAAGCTTCTCCTCTAAAACCAAAAGAATGTAATTTCCATAAGTCTTCTATACAGCTAATTTTATTGGTGGCATGAGGAGTTAGTGCTAAAGCTAAATCATTTTTTTGTATACCTGCTCCATTATCTATAACTTGTACAAACTGTCCACCATCATCAATTACCACTTCAATAGAGGTAGCTTTAGCGTCTAAACTATTTTCTATTAATTCTTTAACTAAATGAGCAGGCCTTTCTACCACTTCGCCAGCGGCCATTTGATTAACAGTTTGATTGGATAAAATTTTAATGTTTTCTTTCATAGCGCTTAGTATTTAAATAATAAAGTGGTTTGCATCTCTTCAAAAAAAACTCCACCATTATAATGGTAACGGGCATCTATTTTAGCCGCCAAATTTTTAGAAACCTCCCATAAAGCACCAACACTTAACAGGCTCCCCCAGTAAAAATGGTTCATTTTTACACTATGAAAGGATTTTCCAGAAATTTCTTGTTTATAAACAGTAGCCTTCACCAATCTAAACGATGCACCTATACTCCAATAAATTAGTACATTATCTAAATCAGAAAGAGCAATGGGGTAACTAATGTCTCCAAACATAGTATAACCTGATAAAGATTTAGTTTGATCAGTATTAAGATCTTTATAATAAGAAGGCAATTTTGCATAAGAAAAATTAAAATTTAAAGGTAGTTTAGGGATTAGGCTTCCTGGCCCTATTAGCTGAAAGTTAATAGCTGTTAAAGGAGAATTTCTATTTTGTTCATCAACGATATTTTTTTCTGTAAATCTACTAAAAGAAAAACCTAAGCCTATATAATTATTTATATACACATACCTACTTTCTAATTGTTCTTTTTTAAATCGTGTTAATGTTTTTTTTAATTTTTTTTTCCTACGCTTTAACTCTGTTAATAATTTAATATCCACATCAGAAACAAAACCGTATGTAGATTTTTTTATTTTTACTTTTCGAAAACTACCAAAACTCTTTCCTTTATAAATTCTTTTAGAAGCTTGAATATTTTTATTAGCAGGCAAATAAGTAATAATATCTGCATCAAAATCATTGCTTTCATATAAAGCGGTTTCTGTAATAATTTTAGCTGGAGCAGCAGTTACCACTATGGAAAACAAAGAAATAACTATAAAAATACTTTTAGTCATGAGATAAGCCAGTACTTCCAAAACCTTTCTCTCCTCTTTGTGTCGCAGAAAGATTTGTATCCATTTTCCAATTAATTTGTACCACTGGTGCTAAAATTAACTGAGCAATTCTGTCTTGAGGAGAAATACTTACCTCTTGATTAGATAAGTTAACTAAAATAATTTTTAATTCTCCTCTGTAGTCTGCATCAATAGTTCCTGGACTATTTAAAACACTAATGCCTTTTTTATAAGCCCAACCACTACGAGAACGAACTTGAATTTCATAAGCAGAAGGAATTTCAAAACACAAAGCCGTAGAAACTAAAACTCTATCTAAGGGTGCAACAAGCAATGCTTGGCTTATTTGCGCTCTAACATCTAATCCACTAGCTAATAAACTATGATAAATGGGAAGTTCTCCTTTAAAATGCTCTAAAGTTTTCACTTTTACATTTACTAAAGGGTGAGAGTTCATTTTTAACCTCTAAATGCTATTTTTTAAAAATCTATTATTATATTTTTTCTACTTAAGAATTTAACAAAGCCTTGCGACTTAATTTAATTCTTCCAGAATGATCTACATCTAAGACTTTTACATCTAAAGTTTCCCCTTCAGACAAAATATCTTCTACTTTTTTTACTCTTTCATGAGCTAACTCAGAAATATGTAAAAGCCCGCTAGTATTAGGTAAAACTTCAACAAAAGCTCCAAAGTCTGTAATTTTTAACACTTTTCCAGGATAAGTTTTACCCACTTCTACCTCTGCTATAATAGATTCAATCATTTCTATGGCTGCATCTAAAGAGTTTTTATCTACAGCAAACACTGTAACCAAACCATCGTCTTCAATATCTACTTTTGCTCCTGTGGCTTCAATGATACCGCGAATTACCTTACCACCAGAACCAATAACATCTCTTACTTTTTTAACAGGAATTCTTAAACTTTTTTGTTTAGGAGCATGAATAGAAAACTCTTTACGAGGTTCTGACAAAGCCTTTTCCATTTCTTTTAAAATATGAAGACGCCCATCTTTAGCCTGAGCTAAAGCTTTTTCTAAAATAGCAAAACTTAAACTTTCTACTTTTATATCCATTTGTAATGCCGTAATACCTGTTGCACTTCCTGCCACTTTAAAGTCCATATCACCCAAATGATCTTCATCACCTAAAATATCTGTTAAAATAATATTTTTATCGCCTTCAGAAATTAACCCCATAGCAATACCTGCAATAGGAGTATGTACAGGCACCCCTGCGTCCATTAAAGCCAAGGAGCCCGAGCACACTGTTCCCATAGAGCTTGAGCCATTGGATTCTAAAACTTCACTAACTAAGCGAACGGTGTAAGGAAAATTATCTCCTTTTGGAATAATAGCTTGTAAAGCGCGTTCTGCCAGCATGCCATGCCCTACTTCACGACGACTTTGTCCACCCAATCTTCCCGTTTCTCCAACGCAAAAAGGAGGGAAATTATAATGCAGCATAAATTTCTTTGTTGCGGGCCCTTCTAGCTTTTCTAATCGTTGCTCGTCATCTTGAGTTCCTAAAGTTACAGCAGCTAAGACTTGAGTTTCGCCTCTGGTAAATACACTAGAACCATGAGCACGAGGTAATTCACCCACGATACAATCAATAGGCCTAACGGTAACCATATTACGACCATCTATACGCTGGCCATCTTCTAAAATCATATTACGAGCTATAGTGTATTTTACTTCTTCAAATACAGAAGAAAATTGTTTTTCTAATTTTTCTTTATCTTCAGAAATATTTTCTAGTAATTGTGTTTTGGCTTGTGACTTAAATTCTGCATATTTTGCATACCTTTGCATTTTGTCTTTACAAGATAAGGCCTTTTTAATTAATGGAGTTACTACCTCTTTTACTTTTTTTGCAAACTCTTCATTTTTTTCCTCTACAGTAAAGCTACGCTTCTTCCCTTTGCTAGCTTGGGTGGTTAAATCTTCTTGCGCCTTAAAAATGACTTCCATTTCTTTATACGCAAATTTTAAACCTTCTAAAACTTCGGCCTCAGAAACAAAGTCAGCCTCACCCTCAACCATTAAAATACCTTCTTTACGAGCAGCCACAAACAAGCTTAAATCGGCTTTCTTTAAAGCGCTAGAGCTTGGGTTTAACTTCCACTCTTTATCTATTCTAGCAATTTGTACTGCAGCCACAGGTCCACTAAATGGAATATCACTAACACTTAAAGCTGCAGATGCGCCGATAATAGCAAGACTGGTAAGGGAGGTTTCATTATCACTACTTAAAACCGTAGAAACAATTTGTGTAGGATTTTTATATCCATCAGGAAAACATGGTCTTAATGGTCTATCAATTAAGCGACAATTTAAAATAGTGTCACCGCTGGGGCGCCCCTCTCGTTTAAAAAAACCACCAGGAATTCTACCTACAGAGTAAAATCTTTCTTGTACTTCAACAGTTAGTGGAAAAAAATCCATTGTAGATGCTGATTTATCAGAAACTACTGTAACTAAAACTCGGCTATCTCCACACTTTACTAAAACAGCACCGTCGGATTGTTTTGCCAAACGGCCAGTTTCTAAAATAACCTCTTTACCTTGTAAATTAAAACTCACTGATTTCATAAATAACTACCTTTATTTTTTATTTTTTTATTGAATACTTTTACAGTAAAGAACTATTATCGTCTTAAACCTAAAGATTTAATTAGGTTAGTATAATTTTCGATGCTTTTAGATTTTATATATTTTAATAATTTACTACGACGGTTAATAAGTGTTTTTAAACCCTTCTGACCATGATTATCTTTTTTATGTATTTTGAAATGTTCTGTTAACATTTTAATTCGACCAGTTAATAAAGCCACTTGTACTTTTTCACTTCCTGTATCTAAAGTGGAAGTTTTAAATTCCTTTATAATATTCTTTTTTATCTCTTTCTGTAGCGGCATTCGGTCTCCTAAATAATGGTCTTTTTTTCTGTTTAACTTATTGAAAATACTTAAAAAGTGTTACTGAACAAGGGGTATTTCGTCAAGGAAAACTATTTTTTAGCCCCTAGGAGGTAAAAAAAGACTAATTAGCCATTATCCGCTTAATAGACAGCTTACCAGATATGGCTATTTCTAAAATACCTAGTAGCTCTTCGTCTTTATTTAAACACACATACAGGTGGCTTTCTTTTAATTTCTGGGCCTGCCTTTGAGCCACCACTAAGGCATTTTCCACGCTATGAGGAATTTGGCCATTTTTTAATAAATGGGCTTCTTTGCTAGAGAAAAAAATTTTATCCATTTCTAATAAAGTTTTATTTATGGGAATAAAGGCTTTGTTCCAACTGTCTTCATTATTGTTTTCAGATAGATTTAAATGTAAAGCTGTTGGCAAATCCATGGCTTGATTTAAATTGTACGGAGAAGAAGTGACGCGTCGTAAACTTTTAACTAAACCTCCCACTTTTAAATATTCTCCTAAAGCTTTAGCCCACGCCCTAACATAAGTTCCAGAACTCACTTTCATAGTGATTTTTAATATATTGTCTTTATAAGAAAGAAACTGCACATCTAAAAAATTCATTTCTCTAATGGGAATTTTTTCTAAATTTTTATTTTCCCTTGCATATTCATACAATTTTTTTCCTTTTACTTTTACTGCAGAATACATCGGAACTTCTAAAGAGATTTTTCCTGTTAATTTTTTAATAGCTTTTTTTATATCCATTTCGGAAAATAATAACTCTTTTTGCAAAGCAGTGGTTTTACACTCCCCTGTAATATCTAAAGTATCTGAAGTTTGTCCTAATAAGATTTCACAGTTATAGTATTTATTGTTTGAACTAATATAAGAAGCAATTTTTGTAGCTTCTCCTAATACTAAAACCAATAATCCAGAAGCAAAAGGGTCTAAAGTGCCACAATGCCCTACTTTAACTTTATACTTTTTTCGTATTTTATAAACCACATCATGACTGGTTAAATCTACAGGCTTATCTATTAATAAAAGACCAGAATATTTGGAAATAGACATAAAATTTACAAAGAATCTAATAAATTTTGAACAGACATTTGCTGTTGAACACTATCATCTAAAAAAAATGTTAATTTAGGATTAAATTTCATCCTAAGACGCTTGCTAATATAAAATTGTATTTCGGCAGCATGTTTTTGAAGAATTTCTATATGTTGATTTTCTTCTTTAGGTTTTAAATTTAAATCTTTATTTAAAAAAGAAACAAAGATTTTAGCAGTTCTTAAATCTCTAGAAACTATAACAACATTTATAGATATAATTACAGAAAATTGACTAGCTAGATTTTGAGAAATATAACTAGAAATTAATTGCTTAACTTCTTTGTTTACTTTTTGAATACGATGTTCACCCATTATAAAATCACCAATTACAATTGTTCTAAAACTAATTTTCTTTTAATTTCTTCCATGGTAAATAACTCCATAGTATCTCCACTTTTAATGTCATTAAAATCTTTAAGACCAATACCACACTCATAACCTTGAGCCACTTCTTTAGCATCATCTTTAAATCGTTTTAAACTAGACATTTCGCCCTCATAAAGGGTTTTTCCTTCTCTTACTAATCTAACCTTATTATTTCTTTTTGCTTTTCCATCGGTGACCATACACCCAGCAATTACTCCCACCTTAGACACACTAAAGACTTCTCGTACCTCGGCTTGTCCTATAATTTTTTCTACTTTATCAGGAGTTAACAACCCACTTAATTTTTCTTTTAAATCATCTAAAAGTTCATAAATAATACTGTAAATTTTTACTTCTATATTTTTTTCTTTTGCTAATTTTTGTCCAGCACTGTTTGCCTTTACATTAAAACCAATAATATTTACACCATCTGTAGTGCTTCCTAATAATACATCGCTTTCTGTAACATCTCCCACCCCTGAATGTAAAATTTTAATAGCCACTTCGTCGGTTTTCATTTTTTCTAAAGCCGCTTTAATTGCTTCTAAACTTCCTCCAACATCTGCTTTTAAAATTACTTTTAATTCTGTAATCTTATTTTTATCTAATTGAGCTAAAACACTTTCTGGATCAGAAGAATACAACGAGCTAAATTCTTTAGTTTTTGTATTTTCTATGGCTTCAATTAAAGATTTTGCCTCTTTTTCTGTCTTACAAACATAAAAAGTTTCGCCAATACCCACTCCTGAATCAAAGCCTGTAATTTGAATAGGGTCTCCAGCCTGTGCTATTTTTATTACTTTTCCTGTATCATCTAATATGCGGCGAACTTTAGCACATAAGGTATCTACTACTAAATAATCCCCCACTTTAACACTACCATCTTTTACTAAAATATTAGCGACATTACCTAAACCTTTTAATAAAAAGTTTTCGATAACCACACCCTGACCAGAGTTTTTAGGAAAAGTTTTTAACTCTAACATTTCTGCCATTAAAGCTAAACTATCTAATAAAGAATCAATTCCTATATTTTTTAAAGCCGATATTTCACAAAAAATATTTTCTCCGCCCCAATCTTCAGATACTAAATTATGTTCTGATAATTCTTTTTTTACTTTATCTAAATTAGCCCCTGGAGCATCTATTTTGTTAATAGCAACCAGTATAGGAACTTGAGCATCCAATGCATGATTAATAGCTTCAATAGTTTGAGGCATAACCCCATCGTCTGCCGCTACCACAATAATAACAATATCGGTAAGTTGAGCCCCTCTTGCTCGCATGGCTGTAAAGGCCGCATGCCCAGGAGTATCTAAAAAAGTAATATCTGCCCCCGAAGAGGTTTTTACTTTGTAGGCTCCAATATGTTGAGTAATTCCTCCAGCCTCTTTTTCTGTAACTTTAGTGCTTCTAATAATATCTAATAAAGATGTTTTTCCATGATCCACATGCCCCATTACTGTAACAATAGGAGGTCTTGCCGCAGACTCTGCGGAGTCGGTAGTAAGAATAGTCGATAACACATCTTCTTTAGATTTTACATGAGCTCTTACAGAAAAATTAAATTCTGGAACAATTAAACTAACTGTATCAAAATCAATACTCATATTAATATTTGCTGCAATACCATTTTTAATTAAAACTTTAATTAACTTTCCTGGTTTTATATTAAGCTGAGCAGCTAAATTAGAAATATTAATTTCTGCTCCCATTTCTACTACCCGCTTTGAACTTTTACTTTCTGTAATAAGTGTTTTTTTAAAGTCTTTATGAGAAAGAATTTTTTTACGGCGCTGTGGAAATACCACTTCTCTTTTTCTAAAATCAGAAACACTAAACTTAGGCACCTCACCCAAACCAGTAGTGGTTTTTGGTACTTCTTTTTTTACTATTTTTACTTCTCTTTTTTTATCAAAAGAATTTACAGAAGGCACCGTAGATTGAACAGAATTATCTGGCGAAAACCCAGGCCGCAAACCTCTTGAGCGCGCAGAGTAAGAAGATGGTTGATTTGTAGTAGGTGATTTTGTAGTAGATTTTTTGGCAATATCTATTTTTCCTAAAACCTTTGCCCCAGAGAATTTTTCTTTATTCACATCACTGTCTATAATGCTTGTAGAAGTGCTTTCTTTTGTATTTATATTTAGTGGTTTAATAACCACTTCTGACTTTCTTCTTAAAATAATTTTATTTTCTTTTAAATCTTTTTCTGCAGAAATCTTATTCGTTTTTTTTATTTGTGTTTTTTTCTTTACTGTGGGTTTTTCAATGCTGCTACTTACCGATTGTTTAGTTAGCTTTTTTTTAGTAACTTTTTTTGTGACTTTCTTTGTTGTTTTTTTTGTAACTACTTTTTTAGAAGCTGCTTTCTTTTTAGTTACTTTTTTCTTTTTTTTAGCAGATGCTGTCTCTGATTTTTTACTTAACCAAGATTTAATATCAGAAATTAACTGGTCATCTAAGACTACCATATGGTTTTTTACTACAAAACCTGCTGATTTAATTTCATCCATTAAGCTTAGGGTTTCTATACCTAATTCTTTAGCTAATTCAAAAACTTTCAAAACCTTGCTCCTTTCCTACTTTAAAATACTAATTTTACTGACTATTTACTTTACTCTGCTTTTTTTTCTGCTTTCTCTTCTGCTTTTTCTTCTGACTTTTCTTCTGACTTTTCTGCAGTTTCTTCTTCTACTTTTTCTTCTACTTTTTCTTCAGATTTTTCTTCAGATTTTTCCTCTGCTTTCTCTTCTTTTTGAGCAGTTTCTAAATTTTTCATTTCTTCTTTTAAAACATCTTCTGCAGATTTTTTTAAGCTTTGATTACCCAAACTTTCTTTAACAGATAATTTTAATTCACTTAAATTAGCAAACTTACCTTTAAATTTAATAGCCGTATCTAAAATCTTTTTTGCCTTTTTATCATCTTCTAATTCCAATAGATTAGTAATAATATCCACATTGGATTCTGCTAACATATCCACAGTAATAATACCGGAATTATTTAACACCCTTGCTTCTTCGTCTGATAAAACATCTAAACTCATTAGCTGTACTAAACTTTCTGCGGTTCTAGCCGATAATTGAGACTCTGAACAAATATCTAAATGCCACTCTGTTAATCGAGAAGCTAATCGAACATTCATTCCTCTTCTTCCAATGGCTAAGCTAAGTTGATCGTCAGGAACAATTACTTCCATTTGATTATTATTTTCATCTAAAACTACTTTAGTAATATCTGCAGGAGATAAAGCTTTACACACAAATTGAGCAATATCATCTATCCATAAAATGATATCAATTTTTTCCCCTCTTAATTCTTGAGTAATGTTTTGTACACGATTTCCTTTTACCCCTACACAAGAACCCACAGGGTCAATGGCAGAATCTGCTGTGTAAACGGCCACCTTAGCTCTGTTACCAGGGTCACGAGCAATGGCTTTGATTTCAATAATTCCTTCTGCAACCTCAGGAACTTCTGATTCAAATAATTTGCGCAAATAATCATTATGAGATCTAGAAATAATAATTTGAGGGCCACGACCAGTTAAACGAACATCAGCAATATAACCCTGTACTCGATCACCCGCTTTAAACATTTCGCCTTGAATTTGTTCTCTATAAGGCATGTAAGCCTCTGTTCTTCCCAAATCTACAACTACGGTTCTTCTTTCCACTCTACGAACAATACCAGAAGCCACTTCTCCTTTTCTTTGCTCAAACTCGGCAAATATGACTTCTGATTCTGCATTACGCACTTTTTGAACAATCACTTGTCGAGCCAACTGAGCCGCTACTCGCCCTAATTCATTAATTTCAATTTTAACCCCTACCGAATCGCCCACCTGTGCATTGGGGTCATAATTAACCGCATTAGATAATTTAATTTCTACTTCTTCATCAATAAAATCTGCATCTTGAACAGCTTCTTTAAATTCAAAAATTTCTACCTCACCCGATTTTTCATTATACTGAACTTCAATATCACGATAAGTGCCGTAGGTTTTATGAATCGCTGCCCCCACTCCTTGAATAATCGAATCCACCACGATATTGCGTTCTACGCCTTTATCCTTATGAATTTGATCAATTAATCTTCCAATATTAGAAAATAAATTTGCACTTGCTGACATAACCTTCCTCCGTTTTACTTAATATACTAAATTTGCTTTTTTTATTTGTTTCCATTTAACATCTTCAAAACCCTCTTTATCTAAACAAACACCATCGCTACTTACATTTAAAAGAGTAGCCTTTACCTTAGCGGTTTTATTAGCTTCTTTTTCGCAAATTATTTTAATAGACTGACCCACCACTTTATTAAAATGCCACGGCTCTATTAGCTTTCTATCTAATCCTGGACTAGAAACTTCTAATTCATAAGCCTGACTTATAAAGTCAGCAACATCTAGCTGTAAACTTAAAGCTTGCGAAACGCTTTCGCAATGATCTACATTAATGCCTTCTTTATGATCAATAAATACTCTTAAAATTAAACTCTGGCCTCTACGAAACTGTTCTAAAGCGTAAAAAATACAGCCCTTTCTTTCTACAACCTCTTTTACTAAGGTTTCCATTGTATCTAATTGTTTTATATCAGTGGAAGTTTCCATACTTAAAATAATCTCTTGCTTAAATATTCAAAAATGCTTTAAATTGCCCTTTTAAAAACACAAAAGAGAGCTAAAAAGCTCTCTTTACACCTCTCTTCTAACAAAAGCTTACTAAAAAAGCAAGCTTTCTATGTTTTTAAATATTATCTAAAACCCATTTGTATAGAAAGCATAAATATTCCATAAGAAGACTTATCTAGTAAAGTTACAGTATTATTACCTACAACACTACCACCCCTAGGGCGATATTTACTGTCTCTAGCACTAGTGGATACATTCATCATTTGTCTATAACTAATTTCAATTCCTAAATATTTAGAGACTTGAATATAACCACCAGCAATTAAACCTACATCCACAGAATGCGTATCTAACTTTTTTGAATTATCTCTATAAGAACTTCCCATAGAGTATTGGCGGAAAGTATAATCTACAGTACCCCCTAATCGCGGAGTAATTACAAACGGAATAATATCATATTTTAAAGCTAAGCCTGCATTGTATTGCTTAGCTTGAGGGAAGTAATTATTTGAACCATTATTAGAATTTGTTGCATATTGGTGCTCAGAAAGTACAAAATGACCCTCTAAAGTAATAAAAGGATTATCTTCTACACGCATACCCGTGCTAATACCAAAAGCACTTTTGGTTATTACATCAGGACTACTCTCTACAGCATACTTACCAGTTCCTAAATCCAATCCCACATACTTACCACTGTTTTGTTCTATTTTATCAAACTCTTGATTAAATAAATTGGTTTTAATATCTGATAAACTATTTTCAATAGCTCTTAATCGAGAATTATTTTGAGGAGCAGGTTTCACTGCTGGAGGAGTTGCTGCCGGAGCTGCAGGCTCACCAAATAATTTTTTTCGTATTCTTTCTGATCTACGCTTTTCTGCCTCCAGTCTCTCTTTTTCCAACTGTTCGTTAATTCTGTTAATTGTCTTCATTTCTTCTTCTGAACGACGATCATATATTCTATCTGCTTCAGACTTTACTACAGCTTTGGCTGTCACCTCAACAACCGGTTGAGAGTTATAGCTATTATCACTAGCAAGTTCTGCAGATTGTTTTTTCTTAGATTTACTATTTTCTTGTGCGCTGAATTCTACTTCATTATCTAGCGATTTTGATTCTAAAGCATAAAGCTTGCTAGTTACTAATAAACTTACAATAGTCATTAGACTAAAAAAATATAGATTTCGTTTATAAATTTTCATATTTTCCCCTTTACACAAATTCACTTAATAAACTTATTTACACAATCCATAAAGCAAAAATGATACCAAAATTTTTATTTAAGTAAAAAACAAATAATTACTTATAGTTATACAGAAATAAAGCAATTATGATAGTGGTTGTAGTCAATTTCATACAAAAGTACCAGTATAACTGTCTATATTTTAAACAGATTTACGAGAAAAACCCCTTTTTTTACAGTAAATTACGAATAAATTTTACCAAAAAAGGATTTTCTTGCCGTTGTAGCAACTGTTTGGCTTGGGCCTGATAACTGCCTTCTGCCTTTATTATGGGCAAAAACCCCTTAATAGCGTGCATTTTTATAACTAACTCCTGCTCGTATAAGCGTGGAGCTGCTATTTTTTGATTAATAGAGGCAGAAATGATTTTTTCTAAATACGGTTTGGCTTTACTATTTTGCGATAAAGATAATAAATATACGCTTAAAAATCGACGATCACCATTGGATTGCGTATTACTAACTTCTTTAAATAAATAAGCAAAATCGGCCTCCTTTAACAACAAGGATTGTTTTTTTAAATGCTCTAATCGCCTTTTAGGATGGGGCTCTATACTTCCCATACGAACAGACTCTGTTTGCAAAAGATTTTTTACAAAAGTTAATTTGCTTGGCTTTAGTTTATTTGCCTTTAGTCTTTTTGATAAAGAGGTAAAAGGTTTTTTGCCTTTTGCCACAGAAGTTGTATGCTTTTTTTGCTTTAAAAATACTTTTTGTATTTTAGAGGAATAGGTATTGTTTTTTTTAAAAAAATAATGGTTAAAAAAATACAAAACCCCTACGGCAATAACAAAAAAAAGACTTTTATTTATACTTTTAAAAATACAACCCTCGTTACTTAATATATTACTTTACAAAAATATTTTTTTTATAAATCAAAAGCATTGTATAAAGGCACTTTTACAAAATCTATAATTTTTTTCGAAGCATTTAACTCAGTAAAAGGAGTTCCCGATTTAGCTTCATACATCCTTTGATCTTTTCTTAATTCTAAAAGTGTTGCATTCCATAAACCATAGGTTTTTACATCTGCGGGCCATTTGTTAGGCAAAGCCGGTTTTAATCGCAAAGAAGCGTGGTCCACAGGGTAAACCAACCCTTCTTTAGTTACTACAAATAATCCCTTTTTCCCTTCAGGGCTTACGGTTTTTAAAGTGGCCTTTGCAGGAATAGAAGTTCCAGAAAACCATTCGCCTTTTGGAAAATTATAAAATTTTAATTCATTATTGTCTGTTAAAGCCACTAAATGTCTTACTTTACCAAAATCCACTTCTTCTAAATCTATAATACGAAAGCTTCTATTTTGCTTTAACATTTTATAATAAGAATAAACATCTTCTAATAAATCCGTTTGTAAATTTTTGGCCCAAGAATACAAATCAAAAGCTAATGCGATTTTTTCTCCCACTAAAGTAGCTCCAAAAGAACTTCGCTTTAATTGCAACGAATTAGACTTTGATAACATTTCTTTTGATAAAGCAATATCGCGTTTATTATTGTCTTTTAAAACTACAGCTTTTTTGTCTGTTAACACCAATAAAGCTTCTTTTTGTTTCATTGGATATTTATTAAAAACAAAATTGGCGCGAGCTAAGTTCATTAACCTAGCCATGCTAGTGTATGCGGGGTGAAAATTTTGTCCTCGCAGTACTACGCGAGAATAGTATTCCATTTCTACGCCGTGGCTACCCCCTTCTTCCACAGAAGCATCACAGCCGGAAAGCTGACTTTCGCTATAGGGTCCATGGTTGCAAGCACGATGTCCATATCCAGCAGTATGACGAGCTTCATGAATAATGGTTCCAACCCTTCCTAGAGTGGATAATTTACTCCACCCATTTTGCATAGTAAAATAACCACCTCTGTTATAAGCGGTAGCATAAGGAATATCATGACCTCTTCTTATTCCTTTTGTCATTGTTTTCATCCAGTAGTCATATTCAGAAGCTTTTACAAAATCACGGATAAATGTATTGGTTGTACTTCCAGAAAAATACCCTTCTTCGATAATTTTTAAATCATTAAATAATTTTTTTGTTTCTACTTGGTTATCGCATAATTCTAAACCTCCAAAAGATTCTACATCAATGTTGTATTCTTTGATGTAAGATTTTGCTTTATAAGAATCGATGCAGGAAAAATTTTGATCAAAACTGGGCAACTTTTTTCCTGGTAACCCAGGAAGTAAGCCAATGGCTTCTGCGTGAACTGGAAAAAATGCAAATAATAATAGTAAAAAATACACATAACCTTCTTTTGTAAAATTTGTAATGTACTAAATTCTAGAAAAGAAACAGGTTAAGCGTCAAGATAATGTAAAGACTAGGTGCGTTTGCACTTTAAAATTGCGTTTGCACTTTAAAATTGCGCTTGCACTTTAAAGGTATAATTCAAAAAAAAATATTGTATAAAAAATGGTAGCGAGAGAGGGACTTGAACCCCCGACACGCGGATTATGATTCCGCTGCTCTAACCACCTGAGCTACCTCGCCACAAAGTCTTGATAAAAAAATGATACTTCTCCATCAAGATATAGCTTTAGTTATGCAATTAAATACAAATCAATTCAACGAAAAGATAGCTATTTTAATAAATAAAAAAAGAAAAAAAGCATTATTTCCTTATTAAATCCCTTATATTTTAAACAACTGTAACGCGTTGTATAAAAAGACACTTCCTTGGCTCTATTCTTTTATAAAAGCAAAATACTTATAATATTTTTTGACAAAGAATTAAGGCTTAATTAGGCTGTACTTAAGACTGGTTCTGGTGAACCTATAAGGAGACTACTATGAAATCTGCATTACTTTATACCAGTGTTTTTATTTATACTTTTTTAATTAATTCTATAACCGCATTTGCTGGCACCACTTTGCAATGGCAAATTCTAGATAATGCTAAACAACCTATTAAGAATGCCGTTGTTATAGTTCACAATAAACAAAAAACAATAAACAAAAAATTAATCTCTGATTCTAAAGGAATGGTTACAAAAGAAATTCCATCGTCCATTTATGCTCCATGGACGCTAGTTGTTTCTGCTCCAAACTTTATAACAAAAACACTTTTGGGTATTTCGGAAAAACAAAATCATCTTGTTATTTTTTTAACTAAGAAAACCTTTAATGAAAATGTTTTAAAAGGAAAGGCTCTTAATTTTTCTAATGTACGACGAGACGGATTAATTGATTTTGGCTTAACTTTATTTAGTTTCAATTTAACAGAACTATGGAACATTACTGCTGCTAATTTTTTTAGTCCTAAAATAGTTTCTGTACCTTCTTTTTCTAAAGCCAAAGTGCCTTCTAATGTAAGTTTGCCAGAACAAACAGAGCGCTACTGGATTTCTGTACGATTAAAAAAAGAAAACTATGAATTTACTGCTCCAAAAAAGAAAAAGTATATTGCCCATACTTTGCATGGACAATTTCCTTTAAAAGCCGCTATTAATGAAATTCAAGGAGGAAGTAGTTTTATTTCTTTAGCTAATTTATTTAAATTTAAAGCCTATGCTTCTCAAGAAAAATCTTTTACTAAAAAAAAGGACGAAAACATAGATTTTGATTTATCTAAAAAAACTATAAATGGAAGTCTTCAGGTTACTACTAATACCAATACATCTTTTCAAGAAATTTTATTATTCTCTTTACTGGAAAAACAAGGTCAATATCTTCCTTTTGATATAAAACGCTATACCTCTTCTGGGTCAACATTAGTAATTCCTAAAGAAGGTTTAAATAAAAGTGTACTTGGTCTATTAACGAATAAACCCGACGAAGAAGTTGAAGACGATCGTTTAAATACGCAAACACCAAAATTGCTTTTCGAAAATTTAAATATAGAAAATTTCGAGATGCTAAAATACGAAGATTTATATACAGTCATGGCTCGCATTAACCCATTAAAAATTTCTGTAAAAACACAGTCTAAATTTTTAACTGCTAAAAAAATGAGTATTGCTTTACAACAAGCTACTAGTGGAAAAGTAGATTTAAAATTTTTACCTCTACTTAAGACACCTAAAGTTAACAAAAATTCTATTCATTTAAATCCACCGAAAATGAGTGCAGACTTCAAACCTCACTCTAGTGTATTACAACTAGTAGAAATAAAAGAAATTTTTATGGATAAAAATAAAAAACATAAAATTTTAACAACCAAAGTATTAGAAGAGGTTGGAGTATCTAATTGGACCAATACTTTTAATACTGATTTTGTTAATAATTTTAAAAAAGATACAAACAAACGATATGCTTTGCAAATTATTTTTTTAGCCACAACTGGCCAATCCCATACACCTAGCCATGCTACCCGTAGTTTTCAAGAGCTTTTTTAAATATCTAAGGAAGCTAAGTTTTTTATCTGCACTTAGCTTTTTTGGTTTTTTTATTTTTTCTTGTACCTTAGCACCTCAAAAACCGCCGTCTGTAACTGCACAAAAAAAAATTAAAAAGATCTTTGCAGAAGATTATGCTATTTTATGGAAAGTTACTCAACAGTCCATTCAAAAATACCCTGTTAGCACTTCTAATTATGAAAAAGGATTTGTTTTTACTCCATGGATTAGGTTAAATAGTATTTGGAAAGACCCTTCTATAAAAAATCAAAAACCTTTATATAAAATTCGTATTTATTTGAAAAAAAATTTAAAAAATAAAACAACAACAATAAGTATAGAGAAACAAATTAAAAATAAAAAAAATTTTTTTAGTGAAGAAGTTAACCTTTCTAGTAATTTTATAGAAGAGAAAATTATTTTATATAGAATTATTCAAGAACTTAAAATATATAAACAATTAAACTCTAATTAATACTATGCAACCAGATCTTTTAATAAAAAATGGCACCTTAGCTATTCAACATCCAAAAAGTAAAAATTGGAAATTAGAAAAGTTAGATATTTTAATTCAAGGTAAAAAGATTATAGACATTGGTTCTTTTTCTTCTACTAAAGCCAAAAAAACTTTAGATGCAAAACACTTGCACATTAGCCCTGGGTTTATAGATACTCAAGTGCATTTTAGAACCCCTGGGCTTGATTACAAAGAAGGTTTTAAAAATGGTAGTTTAGGCGCAGTGCTAGGAGGCATTACTAGTGTTTTAGATATGCCTAACACTAAACCTTCCACCACCGACGAAACTTCCTTTAACCAAAAATTAGCAACAATTAAAGGGCAAAGTTTTTGTAACTATGGTTTGTTTTTAGGAGCTACTGCAGAAAATTCCATGCATTTAAAAAAACTAGAACAGTTAAAACACTGCTGTGGAATTAAAATTTTTATGGGTTCTTCCACAGGAGACCTTCTTTTAGATGATGAACGCTATTTAAATCAAGTATTGCAAAATGGAAAAAAAACAGTAGCTATTCATGCCGAAGATGAGCAACGATTAAAACAACGAAAAAACTTAATACCCAAAGATCAATTAACCCCATTACACCATCCTTACTTAAGAGATGAACAAACAGCTCTTATTGCAACAAAGCGTATTGTAACCTTGGCTATCAAAAACAAACGGTCTATACACATTCTTCATATTAGTACAAAAGAAGAATTACTATTTATAAAAGCTGTGCAAAAAAAATATCCTAAATTAATTACCTTAGAGGCTACTCCACAACACTTAACACTAAACTCTCCAGATTGTTACAAACAGTTTGGGTCTATTGCACAAATGAACCCTCCCATTAGAGATAAAAAGCATCAAGATGCTTTGTGGAAAGCTATTCAAAATGATCAAATTTATATTATTGGGTCAGACCACGCCCCGCACAGCATCAGTGAAAAACAAGAAAAATACCCCTCTTCTCCTTCTGGAATTCCTGGAGTGCAAACCAGTATCCCTTTGTTGCTTAATGCTATTAATCAAAAAAAAATGTCTTTTTTAAAATTAGTGCAACTAATGAGCTTTCACCCTAGTCTGCGCTATAATATACAAAACAAAGGTTTACTATTTCCTGGCTTTGACGCAGACCTTAGTTTAGTGGATTTAAAAAAAGAAAACCGTTTATCAGAAAAGTTTTTAGTATCATTGGCGCCTTCTCCCTTTGTAAATAAAAATATTAAAGGTTGGCCAGTGCATACCATTATTAATGGATCTATTATAGTACAAAATAACCAACTAGTAGACCAAACACCTCACGGAGAAGCTTTACATTTTTAACTGATGTAAACAATACTACCTATTTATTTTTTTATGGATGGCAAAAACCAGCCTTAAGCCTTTAAAGCTATATTTATAATTCTAGCCTTACGGCTTTTTTTGGTCAGGGTTTTTTAAAAAATTTTTTCACTCAATTAAGAAAATGCTATTGTTGTAAAACAAGTTGCATTATGACGTTTACAACAAAATTTTTTTAAATCCAATTATTCAAGGAGGAATAATGCTTCGCTTTATACTGTTTTTTTTGTTTGTAAACTTTTTTAACTTAAATCTTTCTTTTGCTAAAAATTCTAAAAACGCACTAAATATTCTTAAACCAAAAGTGGTTTACGGTAAAGATAACCGAAAAGAATTTTATGAAGTTAAAAATAAAACAATTAAAGATCTTTCTTTGTCTACTGTTGCTTTATTTAGTACAGCCTCTTTACTGTCTACCAATGCTACAGAAACATTATTTGATATTGATGCAGAAACTTTAGAAGAAAGTTACCAATTATGCTCTACAGAAAAATATTTAGCTCAACCCACTGGTGCTTTTTGTACTGGTTTTTTAATTGCTCCCCAATTAGTTATGTCGGCTGGGCATTGCATTACTAGCCAATTTGATTGCGAAGACACACAATTTGTTTTTGATTACAAACTAACTAAAAAAGGGCAAACAACAATACAAATTTCCTCAAGCTCGATGTACTCTTGTGATAAATTAATATCTCGCGAAGAAAGCATTACAGATTATAGTATTATTAAATTAGACCGCCCAGTAACGGATAGACAACCTCTTAAAATTCGTAAAATTAAGGAAATACAAAAGGATACTAGTGTTTTTGTTATAGGGCATCCTTCAGGGCTTCCTTTAAAAATTACACAAAAAGGAGCAAAGGTTTCTCAAGTAGAAAATACATATTTTTTAGCCAATTTAGACACCTTTCAAGGCAACTCTGGCTCTCCTGTTTTCCATTCAAAAACTAACGAAGTAGAAGGCATATTAGCGAGAGGAGAAACAGATTACACTTATAATTCAAAAAATTCTTGTTATGTGGTAAACACTTGCCTTAAAGAAAACAATTGCTCTGGAGAGGGAGTAATTAAAATTACTAGTTTATACAAACAAATAAATAAAGCCCTAAATTTAGTAAACAAAGATATAAAAGAAGACCAGAGCAGTAAAAGTACAACATGTACTGTAGAGGGTGACCCCTTTTGTGAAGACACAAGTTGTGGTACAGAGAATACAAGGGTTTGCCTATAAAACGAGTGATACTATGAACAGTTCTTACAAATTGGTTTTACTTCGCCATGGACAAAGTTTATGGAATAAAGAAAACCGTTTTACTGGATGGGAAGATATTAATTTAAGCCCTCTAGGTATAGAGCAAGCCAAAGCTGCGGGAAATACACTTAAAAAACATCATTTACACTTTGATTTAGCCTATTGCTCGATCTTAAAACGATCCATAAAAACCCTTTGGTATACTTTAGAGGCTATGGATATGTGCTATCTACCCATTCAAAAAACTTGGAAACTTAATGAAAGGCATTATGGGTCTTTACAAGGAATGAATAAAGATGAGGCTAGAAAAAAATATGGAGAAGAACAGGTTCATATATGGAGAAGAAGTTATAAGACAACTCCTCCCCTGCTAAAAGAAAATACTTTTAAAGGTTTGCCACAATATCAAGAAATAAAAACTCCTGTTTTAGGAGAATCTTTAAAAGACACTCAAGATAGAGTTCTATCATTTTGGGATACTAATATTGCAACACAAATTAAAAAAAATAAAACGGTTTTAATAGTAGCTCATGGCAATAGTTTAAGAGCACTTATTCAACATTTAGAAGATTTAAGTGAAAAAGATTTGCTAAACTTAAACATTCCTACTGGGGAACCCATTTTATATCATCTAGATAGTCAATTAAAAGCAATAAATTCAGAATATTTAAAATAGCTTTTAATAAATACAATTACTACTTACATTTTAATTAGACTTAGGCTTTTATCTTTAGGTTTTGTCTTCCACAAACTTAATACACAACCTCCTAAACCTGCTCCACTAGGTTTTGTGGCTATTGCGCCCATGGCTTTTACCTCTGATATATGTTTTTTTAGCTCTGGAGTGATTAAGCCCCATCGATTAAAGGCTTTTGTGGATAATTGAAAAGCTTCTATAAAAAAAGGAATAGACTGTGCTTTGCTTAAGTTTTTTGTTTTTAAAATTAAATCTGTAGCCTTTTGCATTTCATTATCGGTAGTTATAGATATTTTGTGATTATTTTTGATCCAATTTTGCACTTGTAATACTGCTTTTTTAGTAGAGCCTTTTGACTCAGAATTACTTAAAGCTAAAAAAGGAGAACTTTTAAAAGTAATTTTTTTAAAACCAGAATCCATATTAAACAAAATAGTTGCATTCGATAAAGACGCTGCAATATCTACCCCACTACTGGATCCATGAAAAGAATCTTCTAAAGATTTTGCAAAGTTAAAAACTTGATCTTCGTTAATTACTTTTAATTCTTTTAACCATAGGCTTACCGCCGAACATAAAGCTGCAGAACTACCAAGACCCACTCCAAAAGACAAAGTGCTTTCTACAATAAGCTTACCTTTTATGTCCATCACTTTTTCTGAAATTTTACTTAAAACAACATTAAATACACTGTTAAATAATAATTGCATTATTTTAGAATGAGAATTAAAAGTAATATCTAATTTTTTTCCACCCGGCTTAAAAATAAATTTTAAAAATTTATCTTTTAAAGGAACAGAAATAGCCGATTTACCTCTTAATACCGAATGCTCTCCTGTAATAATACATTTACTATAAGTGGTAATTTCAAACATTTTTTTCTCTATTTAAAGTTAATAAATCCATTATTGCGTATTGTTTAACTAATTGGCTTAAATAAATATTTATTCTTTCTTCTTCTTTTTCTTTATACAATAAATGAATGTTTGGGCCTGCATCCATAGTAACCCATAAATTTATTTTTTCTTTTGTAATAAAAGCATTTAAATCGTTTAACACAGAGCTTACCACGGGAGTAAAGTAAGAAAAAGCTTTAGGGCAAGTTTCAAATAATTGGTGCATATCCATAAATTCCTTCCAAACAAGATCTTTTATCGCTAAAAATTGATTGGGTTGAAGTAATAATTGTTTTAATTGAATAAATCGTTTTTCTGATCTTTCTATTCTCTCTGAAAAATGAGAATGTTTTAAAACTCTGCGATGAGCCTCAGAAGAACCTACTTCTTTTTCTTTTGTAGAAATTAACAAAACATTGTGTTTTATATCCTTATAATCTTCATGAGTTGGCACTGTTTTAATTGCTGCTTCTTGCCACTGTACCCAAGGCATAAGTAAAGAGCGACAAGAAGAGCCCGAGCCTTTTCTGCTTAAGTTGGCTAAATGAGCTACACTTAACTTTTCTGAGCCTTGATTTAAAGCCAATTTATAAGCTGCCTTTGTTAAAGCTGCAAAACTAGAGGCAGAACTAGCTAACCCGCAAGCAGTGGGAAAATTATTAGCAGAAAAAATTGTATAATTGCCTTTAATGGAAAAATAATTTTTTAAATATTGCCAATGTTTTAAAAATTTTTCTTGAGCCTTTTTTGTTAATTGAAATTGAGCATTTAAAGCTTCCCACTTGTCCACATTACTTGTTTTATTTTCTTTTATCGCCACAGAAGTGGTTAAATGATTTAAAGTGTAAGACAAAGAAGGGTTTGCAGGTAAATTGCCTGTACCTGGCAACTTGCCCATATATTTAATTAACGCAATATTAGAAGGTGCTTTTTCTAATAGAGAATATTTACTATTTAAATCTACCATTAGTTAATAACCTTGTTATATAGTACTTCATTTCTTTTTTTAATAACTCTTATATAGCTTTGCACTAGCTATTATTAATTTCTAAATTTACACCATCATACAAACAATCCTCTGTCACCCACAATAAAGAAGATAAGTTTTGGCTAATTTTTATTTTTTCTTTTACTAAATTTTCATTCCCTTTGGCGTAAACGATTAAAAAAGTGTCTGCACCCAAAGCACCGCAAGATTTACTAGCTAAAATTTCTTTTATCTTTCCAAAGGCTTTTATTTTATTTATAGAGGAGGAGCACACAAAACCTTCTTGTTCTAAAAGGCTTTGTTGTAAATGCACTGCGGATAAAAAATCATCTATACTGGAAGCCTGTATAGAGCTAATCCCTTTTTCTACTATAGGTTTTAATTTTTTTACCAAAATATTTAATTTTTCGGCAGACAATTGAGATAAATGTTCATGAGTGTTTATTTTATTTTGGCTTTTCAATATTGCAAAATTATATTTTAAAAATGGCCAAGAAAAATTTTTATATGTAACACAAAAATTTTTTGTATTATCCACAACTTGTATAGAGGCGATAGATCCTAGTAATTGAGACAGTATATCAAACCCACTACCCCAGTTTGTAAATTCTTTAAATTTATGAAAGGCTGTAAATTCTTTTTTTTCTACACTTAAAAAATTATTCCATATCTTTGTACATTGTGTTTTAGTAATTTCTTTTTCTTTACAAAGCATTTTATGTAAATTAGTAATAATGTATGCCGACAAAAATTCTGCTCCAGAACAACCAAAACCACCACTAGCTTTATAAGGGTCTTTAAAATAACAGTTCTTTAAAAATTTTTTAAACACCACGGCTTTATTAGCACTAAGACTTTTTCTGTACTCTTCTAGAAGTAAAAAAGCAGGATGTGTTTTTTTAGAACTAATTCTTTTAAAAAAAGAGGCCTCACCGGTGGAGGCAATGCTTAACACAAAAGCTTTGGGTGTATTTATTAATAAACTAGGCCCACCTTGTAAAGCTAAGTACTCCCCTAACAAAAAAGTTTTACTAGGAATATAAATATTTATTAAATATTTATTAAGGTTGTTAAAAATAACTCACTCCAAAGTTGGTTATTGTAAAAAATAACGGGTTTATTAACTAGAGCGAATTTCGTTTAAAAGTGTTTTAGCATGTTGTAACGAAACACGCTTAGTTTTTATAAGCAACTCTTCTAAATTTTTATGCAATAATTGTGATTCTTTGCTATTTAACTTTTCTACTTCAGCCACAGACATTACTAAATTTTTAATATGTAACTTCATATGCCCTTCAATAATCCCCTCTGTAGTTAAAGCTTTTAATGCTCCTAAATTTTGCACCAAACCTGTGGCAGCACAAACTTTGGATAGTTCTTCCGAAGAAGATATTTTTAAAATTTGTAAACTCATTTTGGCCATAGGGTGTAAACGCGTTACCCCTCCCACTGTTCCCACAACAATAGGAGCTATTAAAGTTCCCTCTAGTGTATCTCCTTTTGCTCTCCATTTAGTAATAGAACTATAACTTCCAGAGGCGCTAGCATAGCTGTGTATGCCTGCTTCTACGGCTCTCCAATCATTACCTGTGGCTAATAATATAGGGTCAATACCGTTTAGCACCCCTTTGTTATTAGTCGCTGCTCTATAAGG
>JAAOIK010000037.1 GCA_015163855.1 Pseudobdellovibrionaceae bacterium | reverse complement strand
GTTCTTTAATTTTTTTAATAGAATTAAAAAGATTTTGATTAGCTTGGGTCATTTGTAAAAAACCAACATTATCTATCTGTCTGTGCAAATCTATAGCGGTTTTTAACAAGCGGTTGGGGTTGCTACCTTCAATACAAGCAATATTAGTTAAAGAAATATTAAGCTGGATATTAAAATTTTTAGTAGGGTCAGTAATTAGGCAGTTATTGTGCATTGGCCTGCTGGGAAAAGGGATAATGTTATTTAGTGTGCTCATATTGCAATACTCCGGTTAAAGGCCAAAACTAAGGGAGTTTTGCTGTTTCAGCAAGAAAAAGCGAGGCTAAAAGTAATAAATACAAACTTTTTTATTTTTTACTTAGTTCAACTGCCTGTGGAGGGTTAGTTTTTCCGATCTGCCTCATTATGAGACTATTTGTGGCATAGCTTTTGCTCTATTAGGCTTATGGGTGATAGTTTCACGGTTAGTAATTAAATAACATAGGATGTAAAGTGTTTAAAATTATATTAGTAAGTTGTTTTTTAGTAGAAGGGGTTTTTTCTTATGCACAAGGAAAAAGCTTGTCCCTTCAATTAAATAGCCTTTATCAGAAAAGGTTTAAGCAGTCTCAGAGCCAAAAGACCCCTATTTTTCCTATAAAAACTTTACCAGGAAACGAAGAAACAAACTTTAATATTCAAACATTTAAAGATATGGAAAATATAACTCAGCACTTTGCACAACAGTCTGCTAATGGCATTAGTACTAAAAACCTGTATAACGCAATGGAAAAATATATACAAAATAGCGTTTTATCGAAAAACACAGATGCTTTTCAAGGCTGTAGTATGAAGCTGTATAAAGATGAAAAAAAAACTTGTGTTAGCGCTCAAGAATTGTATGTGATTCCTTATTCTGGGCCAGAGAACAAAAATCTTTTGATACAGAGGTATATGGATACCTATGTTTTAGCGGCAGATAACTCTCATTTCTTCTCTATAGATTTTTATGAAAAACAACTGGTAGAAAAAAATCAGTGCAATTATGTACAAAAGCAGTGGGGAGAGGACACCTACATGCTTCCCAATGAGCAATCTAGAATCGATTATATTGACAAAAATAACTGGACTTCTACAACAGCTAAAATGATTTGGCTTTGTTATAATTCTTATTCTTTTCTTGATGATAATAAGCAGTCTTGTAACTTGTTACAGATAAAAGCAGACCAAATGCAAGTCAATGATATGCCAGTGTATTTTGTATCTTCTTTTGTTGCAAAAGAACAATCTTGCAAGGTTAATCTTCAGCAAAAAAAAGTGGTAAAGTATTCTAAAAAACAGGAAAAAATAGTGAACGCGAACAATGAATCTTCTTCTTACTCTATTATCACAGCAAAAAATCAACACCTTTTAATTTATACCGCTTATGCTTATTGCTCTGATAAACCTAAAGCTAAACAGGTTTATGAAAATAATTTTTCTTCTATGCAAAACTATACTTGTATAGGAGAAGATAATTCCTCTTATTACTCTAATTACCGTTTACTGGGAGTAGATCCCGAAGAGCGGTCTTCGTCGAGTGAAGATTTGGATTTTTAACTAAAAATATTTACCGAGAAGTAATAATGTTTAAAATTTTTCCGGGTTTATAAATAATTTTCAATATTTTTTTATCTTGTAAAGCCTGAGTATAAGGCTTTAATGTTTCTGCTTTTTTTACAGCTTCTTCTTGGGAGGTTTGTTGAGTGACTTCAATAAGACCACGCATTTTTCCATTTACTTGCACGCCCATTTGCATGCTGTTTTCTTTGGTAAGCTCTTCGTCATATTTTGGCCACTGAGCTAAAGACACAAGGCCAGTTTGCCCTAGCCTTTCCCAAATTTCTTCACTCAAGTGAGGGGTAAAGGGCATTAAAAGTTGGCACATGGCCTGGAGTATAAAATGCGGTTTTACATTTTCTTTATACAGTTGGTTAGTTAAAACCATAAGACTGCTAAGGGCAGTATTAAAATTCATGGTTTCAATATCTTGTCCCACTTTTTTAACAGTTTTGTGATATAGTTTTAATAAGAGTGGAGAAATTTGGTTGGGACTTAAGTTTTCTGTAATGGCATTCCCTTTTTCATCTAGACAAAGCCTGTAGTAACGCTCTAAAAATTTTTTAATTCCTTCGGCCCCGTCGCTGTTCCAAAGCTTATCTTTTTCAAAAGGTCCCATAAAACAAATGTAGGCTCTGGTGGCATCGGCTCCGATATTATTTTTAACATCATCAGCGCTAACAACATTACCCTTAGATTTAGACATTCTTTGCCCATCAGGACCAATAACTACTCCTTGATGAACTAATTTTTTAAAAGGTTCTTTGTAAGAACTTAGGCCTGCATTAAATAATACTTTTTGCCAAAATCGAGAATACAGTAAATGACCAACGCTATGCTCACTTCCTCCTACATATAAATCTACGGGCATCCAATATTTTTGTTTATCAAAACTAAAGGCTTCTTTATTATTGTGTGGATCGGTGTAGCGTAAAAAATACCAAGAAGACCCTGCCGACCCAGGCATGGTGTCGGTTTCTCTTTTTCCTGTAATGCCATTGTAAGAATAATTAACAAATTCTTCAATTCTAGCCAAGGGAGCCTCGCCGGTATCTGTGGGTTCATAGTTGGGCGTTTGCGGAAGACTAACGGGTAACTCTTCATGAGAAACTCCTACGCACTGACCACCATTAGTGTGCACTACAGGAAAAGGCTCTCCCCAGTACCGTTGTCTGCTAAATAACCAATCTCTTAATTTGTATTGGACTTCTTTTTTTCCTATTTTTTTTTCTTCTATGGTCTTAATTATTTCTGTAATGGCCGCAGTTTTAGAAAGGCCATTTAGGTGTTTAGAATTAATTAAGCTGCCTTCTTCGGTAAAGGGTAATGTTGTTTTTAATTCATTGCTTTTTAATACTGGTAAAATATCTAATTGATATTTAGTGGCAAAGTCATAATCGCGTTGGTCGTGAGCAGGCACTGCCATAATAGCCCCAGAGCCATAATCCATTAACACATAATCAGCAATCCAAATAGGCAATAGTTTTTTTGTAAGAGGGTGTACGGCATAAGTTCCCGTAAAAACACCTTGCTTTATAGTGTTACTTTTTCTATCCAACTCGCTAATGCTACTGGCTTTTTCGATATAAGTTTTTACTTCTTGCTTTTTTTCTTCCGTGCAAATAGATAGGCTTAGTAAGTGTTCTGGAGCTAAAACAATAAAGCTAACTCCAAATATAGTATCGGGCCTAGTAGTAAAAACAGAAATTACATCGTCTGTATTTTCGGTTTTAAAGCAGATGTTTGCACCCACACTTTTACCAATCCAGTGCCGCTGCATGTCTTTGGTTTTTTGAGGCCAATCTAAAGTGTCTAAGTCGTTTAGTAGTTCTTCTGCATAGTCTGTAATTTTTAGCATCCACTGTTTCATGGGCTTCTTAAAAACAGGGTGCCCTCCTCTTTCACTTTTTCCATCAACCACTTCTTCATTGGCCAGCACCGTTTTTAAACCAGGGCACCAGTTAACGGGAACTTCTTTTTGGTAGGCCAGGCCCTTTTTTAACAAAATTAAAAAAATATATTGTGTCCATTTATAAAAATCCTTATCACAGGTAGAAATTTCTCTCGACCAGTCAAAGCTAAAGCCAAAGGATTGCAATTGTCTTTTAAAATTTTCAATGGCCGCTTTTGTTGTTTCTTCGGGATGAACTCCGGTTTGAATAGCGTGTTGTTCGGCGGGTAGGCCAAAGGCATCATAGCCTATGGGATGTAAAACATTAAAGCCTAAACTGCGTTTATATCGAGATAAAACATCAGCAGGGGTATAAGAGGCAATATGACCCACATGCAATCCGTAGCCAGAGGGGTAAGGAAACATATCTAAGGCATAGTATTTGGGTTTTTTAGAATTATCTTCTGCTTCAAAGCAGCGCTCTGCAGCCCATTTATCTTGCCATTTTTTTTCTATCTTTGAACAATTATAAACCATAAAGAACCTTGTTTTAACAATTGAAATAGTCGCATACTAATAATATATTGTAAATAAGGAGTTAAAAAATGGCTATTTTTATAATTGATGATGATCCGCACATTTTAAATTTAGTTTCTGGGTGTTTAGAGTGGCAAGGCCATGATGTTTTAAGCTTCTCATCTCCTATAAAAGCTATAAAAACTTTAAAAACCACTTCTCCAGAGTTAGTCATTTTAGATATTGATATGCCTAAAATAAATGGGTTTAAGGTGCTAGAGGAGTTGCGGCAAAAAAGAAAATACATTCCCGTTATTTTTTTAACAGGAAGGTCTGACCGACTAGAGGTAATTGAAGGTTTAGACAAGGGGGCTGATGATTATTTGGTCAAACCTTTTGATGCTCGCGAGCTAATGGCCAGAGTGGCTGCGCAATGGCGTATTAAATCTATGAGAAATGATTTAGAAGAGGCTAATAAATTTTTAAAAAAATTAGCCATTACCGACGCTTTAACACAATTGTTTATAATGGAACAAGCTTATAAAAAAACAGAAAATATTTTTAAAAAATATAATAATAAAAAAACACCCGCTGCCGAGTTATTAACTAAACAAGGTGAGGCCTTGGGTTATGGTTTTTGTATGTTAGATTTAGATCATTTTAAATTGGTTAATGATGGCAACAGTCATTTATTTGGCAGTTTTGTGTTATCTGAGTTTGCTAAACTATTAAAGAAAAGTTTACCAAACACAAAAAGTTTTGCCGCTCGTTATGGTGGTGATGAATTTTTTTCTGTAATTTATGGAACAAAAAAAGAAGTGCATCGCTGGGCAGAAGATTTTAGAAAAACAATAGCCAGCTATATTTTTTTGCAAGACACTTCAAAAATACAATTAAGCACTAGTATGGGTTTAAGTTTTGTAGACATCAAAAAAATACAAAAATTAAAAAGTACAAAGGCGCAATTTTCTAAAGCGGTTTTGTATTTTTCTGACGAGGCTTTGTATAAATCTAAAAAGAAGGGAAGAAATAAGCTGACTACTAAGTACTTAAGTCAAATTCATTTTTCTTCAGTAATTTGATCTAAAGACTGATTAATAGATTGCAATGTTTTTTTGTATTCTTCAAAAATTAATTTTTCTATGGCTAGCCGAGACTCTTTGTTTAAAGGGTGGGCAATATCTTTAAAGCTATTGTCTTTTAATTTCTTGCTGGGCATGGCTACAAATAAATTGCTAGGCCCTTGTATAATTTTTAAATCTTTAACTATAAAGCAGTTATCAAATATTATGCTAACATAGGCTTTTAGTCTTTCTTCATTAACTAGTAAAATTTTGATATCTGTTATGTTCACTTGCGTATCCTCGTTGAATTTAAATGTGCAAACAGTAAATATTTTATCTTTATCCTCTTCTAGTCTATCGGCCAGGGGTAATAAAGGCTTAAATGCTTCTTTTTTGTTGTATCAGTTTGATACAAATAATAGTTAAGCAAAAATTACAGAGCCCGTTGACAGCAATTAAGAAAAAGGTTTTTGTGAAACCATCTATTTTTTAAAAAAAACAAATAAAAAAAACAACTTACAAATGAGTTAAAATTATTATGTCAGACAATACCAGTAAAAAAAATATACAGGCCATTCGTGATATTCAGCACTTTGGAGAAGAGGGAGGGGTAACCCCTGTTATTGATCACTCTTGCACCTCTACTTTTTTAAACACTGAAGATATGGAAAAAGTATTTCAAGGGGAGTTGCAAGGTTGTTATTTGTATAGTCGGCATTCTAACCCCACTGTGGTAGCCTTTGCTCAAAAATTAGCGGCAATGGAATATACAGAAGCTGCTTTTGGAGTAGCCTCTGGTATGGCTGCTATTAGTTGCACCGTAGAACAGCTTCTTTTAAATGGCGGGCACATGATAAGTTCTAATACTATTTACGGTGGAACATGGGCTTTGTTTCAAAATATTTTATCTAAAAGGCCTAACATTAGTATTAGTTTTATTGACCCCGATGATACCGAAGCTTTTGCATCGGCTATTAGGCCTGACACTAAATTTATTTATACCGAAACCATGAGCAACCCTTTACTAACCATTAGCGATATTGCGGGCTTATCGAAAGTGGCAAAAAAACACAACATTCCTTTAGTAGTAGATAATACTTTTACACCAATTTTAGTTTCTCCAAAACAATTAGGAGCAGATATTATTGTGTATTCTTGTACTAAATATATTTCTGGTAGTAGTGACCTTATTGCCGGGGCTATTTGCGCCAGTCAGGATTTTATTTCTCAGTTAATTGATGTTAACTCTGGAGTAGCTATGCTTTATGGCCCAGTAATGGACTCGCATGTTGCTTACCAATTGTATTCTAGATTAGACCATTTACCTTTAAGAATGTTAGCGCACGCTAAGGCGACAAAATTTTTAGTAGACAAAATGTTAAAGGAAGGAATAGAAAATATTTATTACCCTGGTTTGCCAAGCCACCCTCAACATCAACTTTTTCAAAAAATGCGAAACTCCCCAGACTATGCTTATGGAGGAATGATCACTTTAGACTGCGGTAGTTTAAAAAAAGCTACTGCCTTAGCACAATTATTACAAGAGAAAAAATTTGGTTTATTTGCTGTGTCTTTAGGTTTTTCTAGAACTTTATTAAGTTGCCCTAGTGCCAGTACTTCTAGTGAAATTCCCGAAGATGAACAAAAAAAAATTGGATTAAAACCAGGTTTATTAAGAATAAGTGTTGGTTTAATTGGCGATGATGAAGTCTTAACAAAAAAATTTATAAGTAGTTATAATAAAGTGTGTAGAAGTTAAAGCCGTTTTTTACTATCTACATCCTACTACAAAAGAAAAAGCCCCTCTAAAATTAGAGAGGCTTTTGGTGAATGTGTTAAGAAGGGTAGGTTTATATAAGAAATCTAAGAGCATAGATGATAAACCGAAGTTATCCCTTGCAAAGCAATTTAGTGTCCCATTATGAAGCAATTTTCGATTTTAATAAAAAAGTAGCCGATAAAAAATGTCTCAAAATAAGACAGTTTGACAATTATTGGCAAATTCTTGCCAATAAAACAGTAAAAGAAAATATAAAAACAAAGGTTTATTTAACTTGGGCTCTGTATAAAAAACTAGCTCCAAAGCAAAGACTTTGAAACTCGATGTTTTCAAAATATCCAGTATCTTTTAAAAGTTGCGTAAAGTTTTTTCCCCCAGGAAAGTTTTGACTGGAGTGATTTAAGTACTGATAGGCTGTTTTTTTTCCAGAAATCCACCCACCTAACAAGGGCATAAGGTATTTAGTATAAAGGCTTATGCCTTGTTTAATAAAAAATGGAGAAGAGCTACCGGTTTCTAAAATAACTAAATACCCTTTTGAGCGAGTAACTCGTGCCATTTCTTTTAAGGCCAGCTCGATGGCATTAGTATTGCGAATTCCATAGGCAACACTGCAAATAGTAAATTGATTGTCTTTAAAAGGAAGTTGGGTCATGTCGGCCGTTTGAAACTTTGTATGGCTTTTTTGTTGTATAGCTTTTTGTTTAGCAATACTTATCATTTCTGGACAAAAATCAATTCCCACAGTAGTTGCGCCAGTTATATTTTCAAAACAAAAAGCCAAATCACCAGTTCCTGTGGCGCAATCTAAAACGCGGTCTTGTTTTTTTGCTCCACTGTATTTAACCACTTGCTTTCTCCACTTTTTATCTAAACCAAAAGTCATAATCGTATTGGCTTTGTCATAAGAGCTTGCAATAGAGGCAAACATCGTTTGAATATTTTTAGGATCTTTATTTAAAGAGGAGCTTTTCATTATACAGTTACTATTTTTATACACTAAGGCTAGGCTCTGAATGGGCATTTAGCTTTTTTGTTAAAGAAGAAATATCGTATTTCTGGCTAAATTGCATAGAGTTATTTAATGTTTTGTTAAACAGCGTAAGTAATTTTTTTGCATCGCTTACAAGGCTTAAAAAATCTTGGCAGTTTAAAGATTGGTGTCCGTCAGATAAAGCTTGTTCTGGTTGTGGGTGCACTTCAATTAATAAGCCATCAGCTCCAGCAGCAATAGCCGCTAAAGAAAGGGGTTTTACTAAATTACGAACTCCTGTTCCATGAGAGGGGTCTACAAACACGGTAAAATCCGTATTCGCTTTTAAGTAGGCAACAGAATTAAGATCTATAGTATTACGAGTGCTTGTTTCAAAAGTACGAATACCTCTTTCGCATAAAATAACATGAGGATTACCCGCGCTTTGCAAGTACTCTGCTGCTTTTATCCATTCTTTTACCGTAGCAGAAAAACCTCTTTTTAATATAATTGGTTTGTTTATAAAGCTTAGCTCTTTTAAAAGCTCGTAGTTATACATATTTCTAGAGCCCACTTGAAATATGTCTACAGCCTCTTGTAATAAGCTGACTTGTCGTGGGTCGGTGATTTCTGAAACTATATTTAAACCCGTTTGTTTTTTTACTGCATTAATCCAAGGAAGACACTCTTTTTGAAAGCCTTGAAAGGCATTGGGCGAGGTGCGCATTTTAAAAATTCCACCTCTCAAAGCAGAACTGCCACTAGCTATAACAGCAGAGGATACATCCAGTAATTGGGCTTGTGATTCCACAGAACAAGGGCCTGCAATAATAGTAAATGATGAGTTTGGTTTTTTCATAAATGTATTTATTTAACGAACATTTTCCCCTTTCCAGAAAGCTAAAAATAGTCTAATTTAGGCTAAAGCTCAAGGAACTTATGCAAATAGAGGTATTTTTGTGTTTTCAGCATTAGATTGGAGCCTTTTCTTTCGTTCTGGTTTAATTTTCTCTACAAAACCAGGCTATGTGGTATTGTCTTGGGGGTCGGTTAAGGAATCGGCCACACCTTTAAAAGAAAGCCATTCTTGGAGCTTTTTTTATTCCGATTTTTATTTAAAAAAAACTAGGTACTTACAGTTTGAAAACACTATAGAGTGTTCGACAAAAGACTTATTCGTCCATTTAAAAACCGAATTACAACAAAAGGGCAGTGTCGGCAAAAGAGAGTTTAGTGATTTGGATTTTTCTTTTTTTGAAAAACAATTTATTACAATACAAAAGGCAATAGAAAAAAAAACCATTACTAAAGCGGTTCCTGTTATATTTCAAAAAAGCGAAAGCGTATTTAGTTTATCAGAAAAAAAATATTTACTACTATCTCTTTTAGATCCTAATAATGCAGCTATTAGTAAATCTTTACATATATATGGATTATTTTTAAACGCTAATGGAATTTTAGGGGCAAGCCCAGAGATATTATTTTCTTACACTAAAAAAAACACAACATTAAAAAGCATGGCTTTGGCAGGAACGGGTTTGTCCACAGATAAACCAGAGTCATTATTGCACTCTGCCAAAGATTTAAAAGAGCATAGTATTGTTAGCGATTATTTAAATATGATTATGTGTGTTTTGGGAGACAAGGCCACTCTAGTAAAAAGTGATACTTATGAATGGGATATTAAGCACTTAAAACATTTACGCAAAGACTTTCAAATTTCTGCACCACAGTTTTGTTTAAAAAAAACCATTAAAAACTTACATCCAACTCCAGCCTTGGGAACATCTCCTCAATCTCAGTGGAATTTTTTAAAAACTTTAGAAGCTTCTATGGATAGATTAAGTTACGGAGCCCCCTTGGTTAGTATTTCTCCAGAGGGTAATGTCAAAGCCGTTGTTGCTATTCGCAATATACAATGGACACAAGCTAGTTTATGGTTATTTGTAGGTTGTGGAATTATTGCAAAAAGTAATTTAAATAAAGAGTTTCAAGAATTACATAATAAAATAAAAAGTGTAAAACTTTTATTAGGCCTATAAATGAACAATACAGTTGCTAAACACATTATAGAACAATTACTTTTTCAAAAGGTAACCGACTTTTGTATTTGCGCAGGAGGAAGAAATGTTCCCTTAATTTCTGTACTAGTTCGTTTAAAAGAAGTGCAAAAAGAAAGCTTAAACAAAAATCTTTTACAAATAAATATTTATGAATTTTTCGACGAAAGATCGGCCAGTTTTTTTGCTTTAGGGCGATCTAAGGCCACAAAAAAACCCACAGTAGTTATAACCACCTCGGGTACGGCGGTGGCAGAAACCCTGCCAGCAATGCTAGAAGCCAAATACTCAAACACGCCCTTAATTATATTATCTGCCGACAGGCCTAAGTCATATCAAAATGCTTATACCCCTCAAACCATGAACCAGGCCAATATTTTTTCCTTCCTAAACATTAAGTGTTGGAATTTAGATGAAAATAATTTTAAAGAATTTGTTTTTTCATCCACTACAAAAAAACAATATCATATCAACGCAAGTTTTAACGACCCAATAGTTTTTAATAACACAGTTACATTAGATTCTAAAATATTGGCTTGGCTTACAAAAGAGGGGGGCGATTCAGCCCACAGGGATGTCGAGCCACCCCCCTTTGTAAGCCAAGCCAATATTTTAGAATCGAAAAATCAACCATGCAACAAAGATTTACTTGCGGAAGATAGGGTTTTGTTGGCGCAATTTTTTTCTAAAGGAAAAAGGCCATTGGTTTTGGTTTCTAAATTGGATTTAAAACACCAATCTAACTTAATTAATTTTCTTTTAAAGTTAAATACTTTTGTTTATTTAGAGGCAGGGTCTGGGTTGTGGGGAGAAAGAAAGTTGGAGTTGTTGTTATTAAAAGCAGGAGAAAAAACTTTAGAACAGGCTTTTGAAAACAAGTGGTTTGATTCTGTCATTAAAATTGGAAATACACCTACAGTGAAAGTTTGGCGATTGCTAGAAGATAAATTTAAAACGCTTCCCGTTTTATCTGTTGTGGAGCATGGGGAGTCGGGCTTATCTCGTAGTAAGCAAAAATTTTTTGTAGAGCCTTTTTTAAAAACTTTTTGTGATGACAGTATTTCTTCTTTGGGGATTACTGGAGCTTGGGGAAGGGATAGTTTGTGGAAAGAAAAAATCAAAACACTAGACAAGCAGTTTTATAAAGAAAAACACACTAGGTGTAAGGAAAATCCTTTTTCTGAAGAGGCTTTGGTAAGGCAGATGAGTGAAGTGTTTTTAGAAGAAAATAATATTTTTTTAGGAAACTCTTTAAGTATTCGTCATTGGGACAGTGTGGCGATTAAAAAGGCGTTTTGTTCTGTAGAAAGTCATCGCGGATTAAATGGAATTGATGGTTTAGTGTCTGGGTTTTTGGGCTGGGCTTCGGGAATGTCTGATAAAAATAAATCTTGGGCTGTGTTGGGAGATTTAAGTGCTTTGTATGATTTAAATGCTTTGTGGATATCTAAACAATTATCCAATAAAAATTGGGCTATTATTATTGTTAATAATTTTGGTGGAAAAATTTTTAAACCACTTTTTAATCAAAAAATTTTAGAAGCTAATCATAGCTTAGAATTTGAACATTGGGCTAAGTTATTTAATTGTTCTTATACAAAAATAGAAGCCAAAAACTTTACTAAGCAATTTAATAAAAATATAACAGGCATTGTAGAGGTAGTGTTACCGTAGTTTTAAACAGATATTTTTTATAATACCAAACTGGCTTTACAATAAATCTGGCGAAAACCCTTGTCTCACTAAATTTTCTGTTACACAAACAGGATTCATAAATTCTTTTAAGTAATCGGGGCTTCCGGCTTTGCTTCCTAATCCAGACATTTTAAAGCCTCCAAAAGGGTGTCGGCCTACTAATGCTCCTGTAATGTCGCGATTAATGTAAAGGTTTCCAACCTGTAGTTCTTTTTTTGCTTTTTCAATATTGGCAGGGCTTCTAGAAAAAATCCCTCCCGTTAAGGCAAAGCTTGTAGCATTGGCAGTACTAATAGCTTCTTCAAGGCTATTTACTTTGATTAAAGATAAGACGGGGCCAAAAATTTCTTCTTGGCAAAGTTCATCTTGCGAATCTACAGGGCCAAAAATACAAAAAGGCACAAAAAAGCCTTGTTTATAATTTTCTGCAAATTTTTGTTTTTCTAAATTATACTTTAATAAATTAGGAATTTTTCTTTGTTCTGCACGATTAATAAAACCCATAATTTTATCATAAGCTTGTTGGTCAACTACAGGTCCGGCAAAGGCTTTAGGGTCTTTTGCTTCTCTTACCACTAAACTATTTACCGCAGGAATTAAGCGTTGTACAAATTGATCATAAATACTATTTAAAATAATAATACGACTGCAGGCAGAACATTTTTGCCCCTGAAATCCAAAAGCCGATTTAATAACGGCCTGTATGGCTTGGTCTAAGTCGGCATCAGAGTCTATAATTAATGCGTTTTTTCCGCCCATTTCAATAACACAGCTTTTGTTATAAGATTGTTTTGGTTTATAGGTGTTACTTTTTTGCAAAATATTTACACCCACTTCTTTAGATCCTGTAAAAGCAATTTGTCGTACATCTTTATGTTGTACTAAGTATTCTCCTATGTTTTCTCCAGTTCCACACAGTAAATGTATAGCAGCTTTTGGAAAACCGGCTTGTAACATTAATTGTACTAATTCATAGGCTATACCACTGCTTTGCTCGGCAGGTTTCATAATAACGGTATTGCCTGTTACTAAGGCGGCAACACTCATTCCTGTTAAAATAGCTAATGGAAAATTCCAAGGAGCAATTACTGCGCAAAGCCCTTTGGCTTGAAAGTCGTAAATACTGCTTTCGCCCGCCACATTACTAACATCTACTTTGGTGTGTAAAATTAAATCTGCATAGTAAAGGCAAAAATCAATAGCTTCGGCCACATCGCCGTCGGCTTCTCGCCAAGTTTTTCCCACCTCTAAAATAATGTAAGCACTTAAGCGAAAGCGTTCTTTTTTAAGCAACACCGCCAGTTGTTTTAACATTGCAGAGCGTTTTTTAGCATCGGTATTTTGCCATTGATTAGAAAAATCTTTAGACACTTGAATAGCTTTTTCTGCAAGGTCTACATCTGCAAGATGCACCTTTGTAATTGTTTGTTTTTTATTAGAGGGATTATTGCGAATAAAAACATTATTGGTTTTATATTCTTCACCATTAATGACAGAAAATGCATTTAAGCCCGTTTCTTTATTAAATAAACTACTAGACAGTTTATTTTCTAATTTATCTATTGCAGATTGTAATTGGCTGCGACTAGTGGCTAAAGAAAAGTCGATTAAAGGGGTATTAACAAAGTGTGCTGTGTTTTTCTTATTTTCTTTTTTTTCTAAAAGGTGAGGACTTTGTAAAAGTAATGATGTGTCTGTTTTGTCTATAAATTTTGCTTTTATAAAACCTTCATTAGAAGAATTTTCTAATAGTCGTCTTACTAAGTAGGCCATTCCAGGTATGGGGTCGCCTACAGTGGTATATTCTCTTAGTCGATAGTTGTCTTTAATTAAATTACTTTTAATAGGTTCGCCCATTCCATAAAGCATTTGTATTTCTATGGCTTTTTGAGGAACTTTGTATTCTTTAGCTAAGGTTATGGCCGTGCTAATAGACCGTACATTATGAGAAGCCAAGGCTAGGTACAGGTGAGGGTAAGATTGTAGTAAAAAATTGGTACAGTTTTCGTAATTAGAATCGGTTTCTGATTTATTAGTGTAAACGGGGCAGGGCCAATTTTCTTGGCTAGATGTAATTACTTCAAAATCCCAATAGGCGCCTTTTACTAAACGAATAGTTACGGGAGTTTTGCGTGTTTTTTTTACCCACTGCTGTAAATCGTGCAAATCATTTAAAGAATCTTTTAAGTAAGCCTGTATTACAATTCCAAAATGAGGGTAGTCTTTAAAATCTTCTTCTGAAAGTAATTCTTTAAAAGCTTGTATACTTAAGTTTTTATACTCGTATTGTTCCATATCTAAATTAATAAAAACAAAATGTTTTTTTGCCAGTAAAAACATAGGGCGAAGTGTGTCTTTAATGGCAGTAAGACTTTCTTCCCAAGCCTCTAATTTTATTTGCGAGTAAAGCGCTGTCATTTTTATAGAAACATTTACCGAGGGAATATCTCCTTTTTCATTGCTGTCTAAAATAGCATTTTTACTCCAAGACTGGCTGGCCTTAGACAGATTTATAATTAATTCTTCATAGCGTTTTTTATAAACACTAGCTTCTTCTTTTGATAAAGTGGCTTCCCCTAAAAGATCTATGGTAAAGCCTAGTGAGGATTGCCTTGCTTTATTTAAATACTTTAAAACATCTTCGCTAGTCGACCCAGTAATAAACATTTTTGACATGCTAGTCATATTTTTATTTAATCCTGCAGCTAAAATATTAGGCGCTAATTTTCCAACTCCTAACCCCCATTGAAAGAGGGGAGGAAGTTTGCCCTCCTCTTCAAAGTATTCTTTTAAATGTTTAATAATTTCTTCACCAGTTTTTAAATAAGGAAACACATCTACAAAACGAAACATTTTGGTTTTAAATTCTGGTTTCTGCATACTCCAGTCCATCATATTTCCATACCACCAATCTTTATTAAAGATGGAAGTGCTAGATTGCGCTTCGGAGTTATCCAGTAATTGATTTCCTGTTTCTTGAATATGTAATTCTTGCAATTTGGTAAACATGTCACTCTGTTTTAGTCAAAAAACACAATTCTAGCAAGGGCTTAATGGAAAAAGTTTGTAAAAACATTATCTCTTGGTATAGAGTAGGCATGACTAAGTATAAGTGGCAAACTGCTAAAGATTTTACAGACATTAAGTTAGAGACCTTAGATAAAGGTATTGCGAAAATAACTATTAATCGCCCAGAGGTTAGAAACGCTTTTCGCCCTCAAACGGTTATAGAACTTAAAGAGGCTTTAGAGTGGTGCCGTGAAAATTCTAAAATTGGTGTAATTATTTTAACCGGCGAAGGTAAAGAAGCGTTTTGTTCTGGAGGAGACCAGAAAGTTAGAGGACATGCAGGGTATGTTGGTGCTGATGGCATTCCACGCTTAAATATTTTAGATGTACAAAAGCAAATTCGATTTATGCCCAAGCCAGTGGTTGCCATGGTAGCCGGTTATGCTATTGGGGGCGGGCATGTACTTCATGTGGTTTGTGATATAACCGTTGCCGCCAGCAACGCTCGTTTTGGTCAAACAGGGCCTAAAGTGGGTTCTTTTGATGGTGGTTTAGGAAGTAGTTACTTGGCTCGCATTGTGGGTCAAAAAAAGGCTCGAGAAATTTGGTTTTTATGTCACCAATATTCTGCCGAAGAAGCTTTAAAAATGGGTTTAGTTAATATAGTGGTTCCCTACGAAGACTTAGAAGATAAAACCGTAGAGTGGTGTAAAGAAATGTTGCAACATTCTCCCATGGCTTTGCGTTGTTTAAAAACTAGTTTAAATGCAGATTGTGATGGACAAATGGGTTTGTTAGACATGGCTGGTAATGCCACTTTACTGTATTATATGTCTGAAGAGGCAAAAGAAGGTAAAGAGGCTTTTTTAGAAAAACGGCCACCCGATTTTTCTAAGTTTCCTATTTTACCTTAATATATAGTAAAAAAAATTAAGCAGCCTTTTTTGGGTAAGGAGTATTTATGAAGTGGATAATCGTTTTTGCATATATTGCACTAAACCCTTATGTTTCTAAAGCCTTTTGGACAGCCGAGCAACAAGGTGTTTTGCAAAGCGTTCAACATAGTGAAGAGTTGCACCCAGAAGGTAACCCTGAGCAAAACCAATCAGTTTATGTACGAGAGGCATTAGGCCTGGCTTTTAGTAAAATACAAAACCTTAAAGACTTTTCTGCACACCCTTTTAGTCATCAAAAGAAATGGAAAATTCCCTTTAAAAAAACCCACTTTGACAAAGGAATTTATGACCAAGAGTCTTGCGCTCCTTCGCCACAAAATAATTTTCTGCCAGCTCGTGGGCGATGGCAAAAAAAGACCACCGACTTAATTGTCCTTGTTCCTGGTTTATTTGCGCAGTCTTCAGGCATTAGTCCCACAAGGTTGTTTAATTTACTTTATCAAAACGGTTATCATGTGTTTGCTTTGCCCAACCCTTTTTCTGCAGAATATATACACCAGTACCCTAGAGACTCCTCTGGCTCTTTTAAAAAAGAGGCAAAAATTGTTTTAGAAGCTATGGAATATTTAATAAATTCTAATGCTAGCAAAATAAAAAAAGTGCATTTAGTGGGAATGAGTTACGGAGCTTTTCTTTCTGCGGTGGCCTTAGTTTTAGATAAGAAAAAAATAATTTCGGGAAAAACTTTTTTATTAAGTCCGCAAGTACAATTTAGTACTACGATACTAAAATTACTAGACCCTTTAATTAAGGAGTCTTTAGAAGCTGCAAAATTTAACAAAACAAAAGCGGGCCCTGTTCAAAAAATTTTTAGAAGAGGTGCGGGAATTAAAATTTATAATGGAACTTTATATACAAATATTAATTTGTTTCGTAAATATAAGTACCATAAAAAACATGCTTTTAAATGTGCTGCTTATTCTCCAGGGGCGATTGCCTCTTTTGAAAGGGTGTTGAACGCATACAATATGCAAGGCGTGGATTTTAATAACAAGGCTTTAGCAACGAAAAAAGAACCGTGGATTTTTCCGTGGAAAGTAAATCCTCATTATGTGGGCTTGCAACTTTGGGCGAAACAGTTAAGCGTTTGGTCTACATTTCAAGATTATGCTTACGACACGCATATTTATTACATAGACAATCCTTTACTTAATATTTCTAAAATTAGCACCTCCAGATTAGAAGACAATTGGATGCTAAAGGGTTTATCTAATCGAAGCTCGCAAAACTTTGCAGCAAGTCCAGATACATTGGCGTATTGGCTACATTTAGCTTACAAAAAAGGTCATGATAATTTTAGTGTATTTACTACCGAAGATGACTTTACCAATTTTTCTGCGGATTGGAGTAAGCCTTACCTATTTCCTAAATATTTAAAAGTAAAAAAACATTTTCAACAATGGAAAAAAGGTTCTCACTTGGGATACTTTTCTAAATCTTGGTTTAAAAAAGTTTTATATATGGCTTTTCCTAAAAAATAATGTTTTTTAAAGCTATAATATATTTTAATGCTATTCGCCCTAAAACTTTGATAGCCAGTGTGGCGCCGGTTTTGGTGGGGGCGGCTTTAGCTTATAAAACCTCTAAAGTAAGCTTTTCTTATACTCTATTTTTATTTAGTCTTTTCTCTGCTTTGTGTATTCAAATTGGCACTAACTTATTTAATGATTACCTAGATTTTAAAAAGGGAGGCGACGGAGATAAGCGAGTAGGCCCAAAGCGTTTAGCACAGCATCTCGTGAAGCCCGTTTATATTCAATATTGGGCTGTGGGTTTTTTTATACTGGCTAGTATTTTAGCCATTCCCTTAATAGTAAAGGCGCCCGCAGTAGTTATTAGTATCGGAGCAGCCTCTTTATTTTTTGGTTATTTATATACAGGCAGTCGGTGGGCTTTAGCTTATACAGGAATGGCAGATTTTTTTGTTATTGCATTTTTTGGAATAGTAGCTGTGGGAGGAACCTATTACTTGCAAACTATGACTTACTCTTTGGGTGTATTTTTAACAGGTTTAGAGTTAGGAATGCTATGCTGTATTATTTTAGTGATAAATAACCTTCGTGATATCGAAGAAGATTCTATTAATAATAAAAACACTTTGGTAGTAAGGTTTGGTGAAAATTTTGGCAAAAAAGAAATTGCAAGCTTTATTGTGCTGGCCATGATGCTGCACGAATGGACTTTGTATTTAACGCATTTTAATAATTTACGCTGTGTGGTTTTATCTACCTTTGCTAGAGCGCCGTATTTTTTACTTCCTGCGTATTTACAATTTTATTTTTCTTTAAATAAGGTCAAAGAACCTAAAGGCTATACTAGTTTTTTATCCAAAGCGGCTATTTTGTACTTTTTTTATACTGCGTTAAAAGTATTTTCTATTTTTTATGCAGAAGTAAAATTATAATACCTTAAGGTAATAACAATGAACTATAAGTATCAAATTTCTTCTTATAAAATCGGCTACCAAGAGCCTTTAAGAGGAAAGCTTGTATGTAAAGAGGGTTTTTTACTTCAGTGTAAAAGCAGCGATCATTTAGTGGGCTATTCGGATTACTCGCATTTAAACAAAGAGGCTTTAAAAAAATCTGTGTTGGCTTTACAAAGTCTTAATACAAAAAAATCTAGCACGGTAGGGGAGGTTTGTAAGCCTTCTCTTAATAGCATTCAAGCAATGCGGTCGGTTAAATACGCCTTTCAAGATATGCAATACCAAAAAAAAAAAACCGCTCTTTTTTCGGAGTCTTTTTGCGTAAGTAATCATTACCTAATTGGGGATATTGGTAGCTTTCCTTTTTCTAATTTAAATGCCTTGTGGCTTCAAGGCTACAGAAGCCTTAAAGTAAAAATTATAGAAGATATGAATGCGCTAGAAGATTTTTTTTTAAATTTAACTAAAAACACAAAGCACCAATTTTTATTAAGATTAGATTTTAATGCAAATGTAAATATAAAATTTGTACACACATTTTTAAGCAAGCTTTCTAATATTTTAAAAAACTCATCGCTACAAGTAGAATTTTTAGAAGACCCGTTGCCTTATAACTATACAGACTGGGTGCAGTTATTGGATAAATACCATTATCCTTTAGCTATTGATTTAGAATGGAATACTTTTTGTTTGCAAGAAAATGCCTATGAAGATGGCGGCAAAAATTTAAATTTTAAAGCAGATAAAGCCTTGGCCTTTTCTGTCATTGTTTTAAAGCCAGCCGTTCAAAATGTAGAGCAAATTGTAGAAACATACCATACTAAAAATATAAAATTTGTTATAACGCACTATATGGATCATGGAGTGGGTCGACTGTTTGCTTTATTAAGTTTAAACACTTTAATAGACAAATACAGTAGTCAGATATTTTTAGACTCTGGGTTAAACACTTTTCCAACAACAGGAGACGGTGTTTTTTGGAAGAAATACTTTAGTAATAATTCTTCTGTATTAAAAATAAAAAAGCCAATATACTGCGTAAGTAATATATTTAACCCCAGCGTATTAAAGTGGAGCGATTTGTAAGTGTTAACTATGAAATTTAAAAAACATACGGGCACAACCCCCCTCAAAGAGGGTGATGACAATATTTCATGGGAAAGCAAGCAGCCCTTTTGGTTGTTAAAAAAAAGCAAAGCCTTATCAGAAAAGCTTAAGGCCAATATTTTATCTGCAGATACTTTTTCTTCACACATTTTTATTGCTAGCTCGGGTAGTTTAAGTGGTGAAGAAATTAAAATTATGGCCCTTTCTAAAAAGGCCTTATTATTATCGGCCAAAGTGGTAAACAAGCATTTGCAAATTACAGAAGAAGATAGGTTGTTAAGTGTGTTGTCGCCTTATCATGTGGCAGATTTAGCGGTTAAAGCTAGGGCGTATGTTTCGGGGGCTACTTTAGTTAGTAAAAAAATCGTACAACCATGGTCGCCTACGCATTTTGTAAATTTATTAAAACAAGAAAATATTTCTGTAACCTCTTTAGTTCCCGCTCAAGTTTTTGATTTAATAACTAAAAACATAGTTTGCCCTAAAAATGTACGCTTAGTCATAGTTGGAGGAAGTGCTTTAAGTGCAGAACTTTGTTATAAAGCTTTACAGTTGGGTTGGCCCATTATTTCTACTTATGGAATGACCGAGTTATGTTCGCAAGTGGCCACGGCCTCTTTAAAGGATTTAAAAACACTTCAAAAGGCGGTTTTAAAAAAAGAAACTAACGAAGAAGATATAAAAAAAGCGGTGCAAAGCTATGTCACTTGCTGGAAATTGTTACCGCATATAAACGCTAAGGTAAACCAAGAAAACTTGTATTTACAATCAGACGCTTTGCTTAGTGCAGAGTTTATTGTAAAAAACAATACTTTAATTACTAAAAAAGAATATACCAATCAAGAATGGTTTTTAACTCAAGACCATGCAATTTTACAAGATAGAAAATTATATTTTAAAAGTAAGGGTTGGGGTAAAATAAAAATTAAATCGAAACTTGTTTTTTTAAAAGAACTAAATAGTTTGTTAGAGGATTTAAATTTACATAATAATTTAAATTTAAAAAATATATATTTATTTCCAAAAGAACATATTAAAGAAGGTTTTAGGTTAGTATTAATTTCTGAATGCAGCAATATTTCTACAAAAAACACTTCTATTTTGGTAAGCGCGTTTAACAACAAAGTGCAAAGCCATGAAAAAGTACGCTGCATTTATTACTTACCAACAATACCAAAAACAGACTTGGGTAAATTACGGGTAGAGGCAATTAAACCACTATTACAGTTAGGTAAAAAATAAAAAATTGAATTTTTTTTTTACTATGTTATACAGCTAGTTATGATTAAAACATTGTACAAATTTAATGCTGCTCCTCCAAAAGTGTATAGTAAGGGAGATTTTCCAAAGTATTTGCCCAAATTAAATAATTTGTATGATGATTTGTTTGTAAATGGAAAATATTTTCGCTCTCGCTTTGTGGCTGCCATTTCTAAAACGCTGTTTTTAAAAAAAGAAAGTATTGATTTGTTGTCACAAAGCATTGAATTTATTCATAATGCTTCTTTACTTCATGACGATTTAATAGATAAGGCCGTATTACGACGGGGTAAAACTACGGCTTGGAAAAAATACGGACCAGAGTCGTCGGTATTAGCTGGCGATTATTTACTAGCTAGAGTAATGGTCAATTTATCACAATCCACCTCTATAGAGTTAGTAAATTACACGGCTAACACTGTTTCTGATTTATTAGAGGGGGAGTGGTTACAAGACATTATGGAAGAGACGCAAAAAAATCAAAAAGAAATAGAAGTGGATTTGTCTTTAAAAGAGCGCGATAAAGTGGCTCAATTAAAGACGGGAGTATTGTTTTCTTGGTGTTTAGTAGCGCCTTTTTTATTGCTAAGGCCTAACTTAGATAAAGATATTATAGCGTCTTTAAAAAGTGTTGGTGCCGATTTGGGTATTTTTTTTCAAAGAGGAGATGATTTATTAGATTTTAATATTCGCAACAAAGAAGAAAAAAGCATTTTAACAGACTTACAGTCAGGAGTATTAAACTCTTTTGCTATTTTTTTAATACGAAAAAACCGAGAGTTAAAAAAAGATTTATTAAAATGTTCTACCATGTCAGAGGTAAAAAGCATAATTTCTAAAGAAGTTTTTAATCAATCTTTAAAAGAGTTTGATAACTTAAACACTGCAAAAATTAACACTTACTATGATAAAGTAGATGATTGTATAGCTAAGGTATCCCCATTGTTAAAAGTAGAGAAAAAAGAATTACAAGCTATTTTAAGATCTTTGCCTGATATATTTTACTGGAGAAATACTTAAATTGTCCTCTAGTGTCGCTTTTTTATGTAAAAAAGATCAATGGAAGAACCCATCGCAAGTATTAGCTAAACAGCTTAATTTGCATTTAATTTTTAAAGAAGATAAAAAGTACACGGCCTTTTTGTATTTAGACGAACTGGGTTTTTTAGATGTATATCTTCCTTCTTGGGGAGGGAGTAAAAGCTTAGGCTTAGATTTTTCTGATAACAAAAAAGAGCAATTTAAAAAAAAAGCATGGTCTTTAAAAAGTTTGTTACCCAGAGCTTTAGGTTTAGATAAAAAAATAGTTTCTGTTTTAGATATTACAGCAGGCTTTTGTGAAGATAGTTTTATTTTAACTAGTTTGGGAATAAAAGTATCTGCGGTGGAGCAATCTAAAACGATTGTTTCTTTGGTGACGGCAGCTTTGCAAAAAACCACAAGGTCTAGCGAGTTTGTGTTAATTGGTAAAAACTCCTTAAATTATATGCAAAATTTGATAGATACCAACCAAAGACCACCAGTTATTTACATGGACCCTATGTTTGAAATTTCTTCTAGAAAAGCCTTGAGTAATAAATCCATGCAAGTGCTGCAGGTATTAGAGCCTTACACAGAGGGCTTAAAAGAAAAAAATGTACTATTGCTTAATCAAGCCTTAGCCTGTGCTAGTGAGCGCGTGGTTTTAAAGCGACATAAAAAAACACCTAGTTTAAAAAAACCTAACTATATTTTAGAGGGAAAACTAGTTCGTTATGATGTTTACTTAGTTTAATGGGTTTAAAACTGATACGCCACTAAGCTCACGCATGGGGCATCGCCTTGAGTAGTTTTTGTATGCTTTGTATTAGAGGGAATAATAATTTTATCCCCAGGTCGTAATAGTAATTTATTTCCTATGATTTCTACAAAGAGTGCGCCAGACACTACGACTCTCATTTCTGTATACGGGTTTTTAATTTCTTGAGGCTTTGTAGTGGTTGGTTCAACAATGTCTTCTTTTGCTTGCAAGTCATCGGCTTCAAAAATTTTTTGAATTTGAGTTTTAGAAGGAATAATTTTCGCTTGCCATCGATGAACAATCATAATTGGAGTTTAGTCGTAATTTACCAAAAAGCCAAGGCACTTTCTTTTTGAATATATTTTTTAGGAATTTCTTCGATAAAGCGGCTTATCTCTTTTTGCTCTACATCATAGCCCCAAGTTTTTCGTGTTTTGGCATAGCTTAAAAACAGTTTTTCTTTAGCTCTGGTAATGGCTACATAGGTAAGGCGTCTTTCTTCTTCAATATCTTCATCATTAATGTCTTCTTCTGAGGAGCGAATATGGGGAAGTAAGCCTTCTTCGCAGCCCACTAAAAAAACCTCTTTGTATTCTAAGCCTTTTGCAGAATGGATAGTCATTAAAGAAACTTGATCGTCTGTCTCTATTTGGTCGGTATCGCTAAGTAGGGCGGTGCTTTCTAAAAAATTTTGTAAAGTAGGGTCTTCGGTATTTTGTTGTTCAAAGTTTTCTACCGATTGTTTAAATTCTTGAATATTATCTAGGCGTACTTGGGCTTCTGGAGTTTTGTCTTTTCTTAACATTTCTTCATATTGAGTTGCCTCTAGGGTGTCTAATAATAACACAAGCACGCTAGAGGTAGAGGCGCTTTGAATAAGCCCTTGCATTAAAAAGAAAAAAGCCTCTATTTTTTTTAAAGGCCCAGCACTTAATAACTTTTCATTTAAGATTTTTTGCATGGCTTTCATCATGTTAATATTATTACTTGTGGCAATGTTTTCTATTTTTTCCACAGTGGTTTTTCCAATACCGCGAACGGGGCTATTGATTACCCTTTTTAGGGCCACATCATCGGTAGGGTTATTACAAAGTCTTAAATAACAAAGTAAGTCTTTAATTTCTTTGCGTTCGTAAAATTTTATGCCTCCAATAATTTGGTAAGGAATACGAGCTAGTCGTAATTGCTCCTCTAAAACTCTAGATTGAGCATGGGTGCGATAAAATACGGCAATGTCTAAGTAGTTGGTATTTTTATTAGTGTGTCGGTATTGAATAGCCTGAGCTAAGTAGCGAGCCTCTTGAAACTCATTTAAGTTAGGCATCAGTGAAATATGTTCTCCCTTTCCTTTGGAAGAAAATATTTTTTTTTCATTGCGGTTAGTATTGTGACTAATAACATGAGAGGCAGCCTCTACAATGTTTTCTGATGAGCGAAAATTTTCTTCTAATTTTACCGTTTTGCAATTAAGAAAGTCTTTTTCAAAATTTAAAATATTTTTAATGTCACTTCCTCTCCATGCGTAAATCGATTGATCTTCATCGCCTACAGCGCAAATACTTTGCGAGTTCTTTGCTAATAATTTAATGAGTCCGTATTGAATGGCATTGGTGTCTTGGTACTCATCAATTAAAATAAATTTAAATTGATTTTGATATTTTTTTAAAACTTCTGGTTGGGCTAAAAACAATTCATAAGTTTTTAATAGTAAGTCTCCAAAATCTAGAGCATTATTTTTTTCGCACTCTTTTTTATATTCATCGTACACCTCTACAACAATATCTTCGTAAGCATTATCTTCTAGCCACTTTCTTACTTTTAAAGGGTTTTTGGTTAAGGATTTTGCTTCTCCAATTAAAAAGCGAAAATTTTTAGCAGGGTATATTTTTTCGTCAATATTTAATGTTTTTAAACATTTTTTAATAAGGCTTTGTTGGTCACTGCTATCATAAATAGTAAAGGGACTTTGAAATCCTAAAAAATGAATATGCTCTTTTAATATTTTTACACAAAAAGCATGAAAGGTATTAATCCATAGATTATAGGATATGGGGATTTGTAAATCTTTAAGCATGCTTATAATTCTGTGGCGCATTTCTCCCGCGGCTTTATTGGTGAAGGTTACGGCTAAAATTTGTTCTTGGGTGGCCTCCCCCTGAAGAAGAAGGTTTACAATGCGATAGGTTAAAACCCGAGTTTTTCCAGAACCTGCGCCAGCTAATATTAATAATGGGCCGTTTAAGCTACTTACAGCCTCTTGTTGAGGTTTAGTTAGCTCTTTTTGCCACATAGGAGGGAGGCCTAGATTTTCGTTTGTGTTCATGAAGGGAGAATCCATAAAAAGCTTAGAAAAGTCTATAGAAAAATAGATAATGCAGCATATTATTGTTGTCATCCATTTAATTTCTTGATACTTTCCTAAGGTCTTATAAGGCATTGAAAATAGCGGAGATATTGGAGAGAGAATGGCAAAAAAAAGTTCTATTGCAAAAAATAATCAAAAGTATGCTAAGGCACTTAAGTATACAGAACATCGCAAAAGTTTGCGTGCTCAATCTATTGACCCCAGCAAAACCGATGAAGAGCGTTATGAGGCATTTTTAGCTTTACAAAAATTACCGCGCAATACTTCGGTATGTCGTGTAACTCGTCGTTGTTATTTAACCGGTCGTGCTCGTGGAATTATCCGCAAATTTGGTTTATCACGCTTAGCTATGAGAGAGTTAGCTCTTCAAGGAAAATTACCCGGAGTCACTAAAGCTAGTTGGTAGTTTTTTATTTCCTGCTCTATTGTATGTTTTAGATAGAAAAAATAAGGGGAAAAATATTCGCATTAGTTTATTAATATTATTTTCATTGCTACTGTCTTGTAAGCAAAATTTAAAAGTTTTGCCTATGGCACAGGGTTTTACCACGGCCCACTCCACACAAATTGCTGTAATGGTAAATAAAAATACGCGGTATAAGTATTTGGTTGTAGAGGCTTCTAAAAAACATATAAAATCTAAGTTATGGACTGCCTTGGGCCATAAAAATTTTTTAAAAAATAAAAAAAACTCGGTTGTTGTTTCTGTTGCTAAAAAAAAGACGCGCAGTTTTTCTAATCAAGCTATTGAAACGCTATTTATTAAAGGCTTGCAGTTAAAAAAAACATACAGTCTGTTGGTAATAAAAAAACAGTCTTGCAAAAAAAAGGATAAGGCTTGTGTTAAAAAATGCGGTAGTTTTTGCTCGGTGTTGGTGGATGAAAGAAAGTTTAAAGCCTTAGACACAAATAAAACAGCTGTAAAAATGGCAGTGGCTTCTTGTTCGGCCACTTACGCATACGATGTTCAAAAACAAATTTGGCCAGAACTTTTGCAACATCACCCCGATGTAATTTTATTAATAGGCGATAATGTTTATGTGGATCGTTACATTAATGGTCAATCTGTTACTAACAGTAAAAGTTTTTGGACGCGTTATGTAGAAATGCGAAAAAGTTTATACCTTTATAAGGCAAAAACATTAATACCCATATTTGCTACTTGGGATGACCACGATTATGGCACTAACGATGGTGACTCTAGTTTTAAGTGGAAAAAAGAATCTACAAAAGTGTTTAATAGTTTTTTTGCACAAAAGCCCATTTCTCCTGTTTTTCAAAAAGGGCCAGGGGTATCTTATGTTGTTCAGGCTTTCGGGCAAAGATTATTTTTAATGGACAATCGCTCTTTTAGAACAGCCAATGTAAACGATAAGCGTAATCTTCGCAAAATTAAAAAAGTAAAATACGAAACCCACTGGGGGAAAGCACAAGAAAAATGGTTGTTTGCAAAATTGCAAAAATCAAACACTCCCGCATGGCTTATTGATGGAGGCCAATTTTTTGGTGGTTATTTACCTTGGGAATCTTATGAAGCTAGCCACCCTAACAATTTTAAAAATATTTTTTTACCAAATATCAAAAAAAGTAAATCAGTATTGGCTTTTCTTTCTGGTGATAGGCATTTTTTTGAGTTTATAAAAATTCCTAAAAAAGAATTGGGTTTTACCACTTACGAAATCACGACTAGTGGTATACATACTAGATTATACCCAGGCCTATGGAACAAGTATTTTAATAAGCGCCAAATTTTTGGTAAGGCGACATTTTATAATTATGCCATTATAAATAGTAAAGCTATTGTTAGCACAGTTTTAAACAAGGGGCTGGCTGTTAATTTAGAGGCTTGGGGCTTAGGGCGTAAGTTAGTTTATAAAAACCGTTTTAAAATATTTAAATAATACCTAGAAAGGGAAAATATGATTTATATTATTTCGGGCACTGATCGTTTGGGGTCTAACTCTTTAATTTTGTCAAAACAGTTATTGCAGTTGTATACGCTACATAATGTAACGGCAGAAATTATAGATTTACAAAGTTTGCCCTTACAGCAATTGCACGGACTTTCTTATAACCAAGATAAAATTCCTGAAAATTTAAAACCTGTGTTTGATAAAATTGCTAAAGCTAAGGCCTTTCACATAGTGTGTCCGGAGTACAATGGCTCTTATCCTGGAATTTTAAAATTGTTTATGGATTACTGGCAATTTCCAGCCTCTTTAGAGGGAAAGCTTGTGGCCTTTGTTGGATTGGGTGGCCAATTTGCTGGACTAAGGCCCGTAGAGCATTTAACACAAGTATTTTTATATAGAAACTCGATGATATATCCAGAAAAAGTTTTTTTCTTTAATGTTTGGAATATGATAAAAGACGGAGCCTTGGTCGACAAAAGTATGCTGGATCGTTTACAAAAACAAGTGGAAGGCTTTAGTAAATTTATTAAGCTACATGTATAAGTGATTAAAGTGATAAATAAAAATTTTCCATCTATTTTTTTTACTCAATTTTTCGGAGCTTTAAATGACAATATTTTTAAAAACGCTTTTGTTTTATTGCTAACCTATAAGTCCGTAGAATTGTGGAATTTAAATAGTGGTCTGCTGGTGGCCTTAGCGGGTTTAGTTTTTATCTTTCCTTTTTTTATTTTTTCT